>NZ_JBQQCE010000450.1:0-8044 GCF_052245645.1 Streptomyces sp. KR55
CGGGAGCGGCTTCACGAACCGCGCGGACCGCCGCCTCCTGGAACGTACGGGCGGTTTCGTCGCGCCACGCGCGCGTGGCGGCCGCCTTCGACTCGCCGAGCAGCTTCTCGACCCCGGCCCAGCCCTCGTCGGCGACCGCGCCCTGCCACAGCGGCTCGAGGGCGACGCGTACGGCGGCCGCCAGCTCGTCGGCGTCCAGGCCCTGCGCGCCGTAGCCCTCCTTGCACGCCGGGCAGAAGCAGAGCGCCATCAGGTACTGCCCGGCGTCCCCGAGCGGGACCCCCGCCGTCTTGTCGTGGGCGTGCAGATGCTGGAGCCCGTACCAGCCGAGGGACTCCAGCTCGGTGCCGCGCGCCCCGGGCCGCACGGCGGCCTCGGCGGCCAGGTCGACGAGGTACGCGCGCGTGGCGGGCTGGGCGATGCACGGGGCCCAGGGGTAGCGGTCGTCGTAGGCGTTGACGACCGAAGTGTCCGGATGCTCGGCGCCCAGGCGGGAGTTGTGTGCGAGGACCACCCAGGTGTGCACTTCCAGACCAGCGTCGGCGAGCGCGGTGGCCGCCTCGCCGAAGGCGTCGCCGGGTGCCCAGTCACCGGCCGGGTACGGGCGCAGCTCCCGGCCCTCCCACCGGTCGTCCGTGGGGTAGAGGACGGCGGCGTGCTCGGCGGTGACGATGCGGTGGCGCGGATGACGGGGGGTCAGGGCGCGAGTGGAGTGATAGGCGGCGGCGAGCGTCACCTGCTCCACGCCGAGGGCGGCGATCCTCCCGGGTGCCTCCGGGTCTCCGTTGACGTCCCAGGGGTAGACGAATGCCGACGCCTTCACTTGGCCTCCTCCGGCTCCTTCTCCAGGAGCGCGTATCCGCGCTCGATCACCTCGGCGAGCTGCTTGACATGATCCTCGCTCGGTTCGTGCAGCGGAGGCCGGACCTCCCCCACGTCCAGCCCGCGCAGCCGTACGCCGGCCTTGACCAGGGCGACGGCGTATCCCCGCCCCTGGGCGCGCAGTTCGACGAACGGGCAGTAGAAGCCGTCCAAGAGCCGGTTGACGGTCATGTCGTCGCCCGCTTCAAGGGCCCTGTAGAAGGCGAGGGCGATCTCCGGGGCGAAGCAGAAGACGGCGGAGGAGTAGAGCGTGACGCCGATGGCGCGGTAGGCGAGCTGGGTCTGTTCGGCGGTGGGCAGACCGTTGAAGTAGAGGAAGTCACCGGGGACTTCGGCGCGTACGGCGCTGACGATCCGCTGCATGAGGTCCAGGTCGCCGAGGCCGTCCTTGAGCCCGATGACACCGTCCGTGCGGGCCAGTTCGACGACGGTGTCCGGGGTGAACACGGCGTTGTCGCGCTGGTAGACGATAACGGGGAGCGCGGTCGCCGCGGCGATCTCCTTGTAGTGCCGCAGCAGCCCCTCCTGTCCGGCGACGACGAGATACGGCGGCATGGCGAGCAGCCCGTCCGCCCCGGCCGCCTCGGCGAGCCTCGCGTAGCGCACGGCGAGCGCGGTGCCGTACCCGGCGCCCGCGACGACGGGCACGCGGCCCGCCGCCTCCTCGACGGCCGCCCTCACGCACGCCTCGAACTCCTCCGGCGTGAGCGCATGGAACTCCCCGGTGCCGCAGCACGCGAAGACGGCGGCCGCCCCGGCCTCCACCCCGCGGCGGACATGGGCGCGGTAGGCGTCGAGGTCGACGGAGCCGTCGGGGCCGTAGGCGGTGACCGGGAAGAACAGCGGCCCGCTGGGGACGCTGAGGCGGGCGGCGAGCGGGGCTGACGTCACGGGCACTCCAAGGTCCACTATCCAAGGTCCATATTCATGTTCCCCGTCCACATTCCTGAACATGCTCACGCTATGGTGGGCCTCCAGGAGGGGTCAAGCGCACCAACCCCCAACACACCAGCGGATTTCTCTCCTTCGCGGCACACTTGACGCACGACGACCCGCTCCATAGCGTGTCCACGCATGTGAATGCGGTATATGAATGCGGCCGCCGATTCAAGGAGACCCGAGGATGCCCGCTCCCCGCACCGTTCTGCTCACCGGCGCCGCCGGCGGCCTCGGCACCCTGATGCGGGACCTGCTCCCCGACCACGGCTACGCACTGCGCCTGCTCGACCTGCGCCCCGTCGAGGGCGCACCGGACGCCATCACCGCGGACCTCGCCGACAGGGCGGCCCTGCGCGAGGCCGTACGGGGCATCGACGCGATCATCCACCTCGCGGGCATCTCCCTGGAAGCCCCCTTCGAGAAGATCCTCAAGGCGAACATCGAGGGCACCTACAACCTGTACGAGGCCGCCCGCGAGGAGGGCATCCGGCGCATCGTCTTCGCCTCCTCCAACCATGCGGTGGGCTACACTCCGCGCCCTCAGGGCGACGACCCGCTCATCCCGGTCGACACCCCGCGCCGCCCGGACACCTTCTACGGCCTGTCCAAGTCCTTCGGCGAGGATCTTGCGCAGTTCTACTGGGACAAGCACGGCATGGAGACCGTCTCCGTGCGCATCGGCTCCTGCTTCCCGGAGCCGACCAGTGTGCGCATGCTGTCGGTGTGGATGAGCCCCGCCGACGGCGCCCGTCTCTTCCATGCGGCTCTGACGGCCGAGAACGTCGGCCACACCGTCGTCTACGGCTCCTCCGCCAACACACGCCTGTGGTGGGACCTGTCCACCGCGCGGGCGCTCGGCTACGAACCGCAGGACGACTCCGAGCCGTACGCCGAGAAACTCATCGCCGAACAGGGCGAGCTCGACCCGGCCAACCCGGCCCACGCCTGCCTGGGCGGCCACTTCGTGAACGACCCGCCGATCTGGCCGTACTGATCTCCCCGTACTGATCTCCTACCGACCTCCTACCGACCGAAAGCCGACGGCGGGCGGGCACCGAACGGGCCCGCCCGCCGTCGCGTTCGGGCGCGCACCCCGCCCGATCTCACACCCCGCCCCGCAACGTCGCAGGTCCGAGGCGGGCACACACCGCGTCGAACGGGCACACACGGGCAGCATCGGGCCCGCATCAGACCTGGTCAGTGCCGCACACCCGCTGTAGAACTTCACCCAAGGGCCGCATCGGGCCCGAACGGGCAGCACAGCACCACTGAAGGCAGGTGTCGGCCATGAGCACGAGTTCGGCGGAGGAACGCCAGCGGGAGATCGTGCGGGTCGCGCGCGCCGCAGGGTCGGTCGACGTCACCGCGCTCGCCGACCTGCTGGGCGTGGCCAAGGAGACCGTACGGCGGGATCTGCGCGCCCTGGAGGACCACGGTCTGGTCCGCCGTACGCACGGCGGTGCCTACCCCGTGGAGAGCGCCGGCTTCGAGACGACCCTCGCCTTCCGCGCCACCAGTCACGTCCCCGAGAAGCGCCGGATCGCGGCCGCCGCGGCCGAGCTGCTCGGGGACGCCGAGACGGTCTTCGTCGACGAGGGCTTCACCCCGCAGCTCATCGCCGAGGCACTCCCCAGGGACCGGCCGCTGACCGTGGTCACCGCGTCCCTGCCGGTCGCGGGCGCACTCGCCGAGGCGGAGGGCTTCTCGGTGCTGCTGCTCGGCGGCCGGGTCCGCTCCGGCACGCTGGCCACCGTCGACCACTGGACGACGAAGATGCTCGCCGGCTTCGTCGTCGACCTCGCCTACATCGGCGCCAACGGCATCTCCCGGGAGCACGGCCTGACCACCCCCGACCCCGCGGTCAGCGAGGTCAAGGCGCAGGCGGTGCGGGCCGCGCGGCGCACGGTCTTCGCGGGCGTGCACACCAAGTTCGGGGCGGTCAGCTTCTGCCGGTTCGCGGAGGTCGGCGCGCTGGAGGCGATCGTCACGAGCACGCTGCTGCCGACGGCCGAAGCACACCGCTACTCACTGCTCGGGCCCCAGGTCATCCGCGTCTGAAAATCCAACTCACCCCCCTGTAGGGCACCCTCACGCCCGACAGCGCCCTTTATTTCCCCATATGTTCAGGAGCGATCCATGCGAACCCAGAGCCGACGGAGGCCGCGAGCCACACTCGCCGCGGCCGCCGCAGGGACGCTGCTCGCCCCGCTGCTCTCCGGCTGCTGGGTCGGGGCGGGCGGAGCAGGATCGGGCGGCAACTCGATCAACGTCCTGATGGTCAACAACCCCCAGATGGTCGAGCTGCAGAAGCTCACCGCCGCCCACTTCACCAAGGACACCGGCATCAAGGTGAACTTCACCGTGCTGCCGGAGAACGACGTCCGCGACAAGATCAGCCAGGACTTCGCCAACCAGGCCGGCCAGTACGACGTCGCCACCCTCTCCAACTACGAGATACCGATCTACGCCCGCAACGGCTGGCTGCACGAGATGGACTCCTACGTCGCCGAGGACCCGGCGTACGACGAACAGGACGTCCTGAAGCCCATGCGCGAGTCCCTCACCGGCGACGACGGCAAGCTCTACGGCCAGCCCTTCTACGGCGAGTCCTCCTTCCTGATGTACCGCAAGGACGTGTTCGAGAAGGAAGGCCTGACGATGCCCGCCCACCCCACCTGGACGCAGGTCGCCGACCTCGCCGCCCAGATGGACGGCGCCGAGCCCGGCATGAAGGGCATCTGCCTGCGCGGACTGCCCGGCTGGGGCGAGGTCATGGCACCCCTCACGACCGTCGTGAACACCTTCGGCGGCACCTGGTTCGACGAGAACTGGAAGGCCCGGCTCGACTCCCCCGAGTGGGAAAAGGCGACGAAGTTCTATGTCGACCTCGTCCGTGAGCACGGCGAGTCCGGCGCCGCCCAGTCCGGGTTCGCCGAGTGCCTCAACAACATGACCCAGGGCAAGGTCGCCATGTGGTACGACGCCACCTCCGCGGCCGGTTCCCTGGAGTCCGCCGACTCCCCGGTCAAGGGCAAGGTCGGCTATGCCCCGGCCCCCGTCGAGAAGACCGAGTCCTCCGGCTGGCTCTACACCTGGGCCTGGGGCATCCAGGACGCCTCCCGCAACGCCGACAAGGCATGGCAGTTCGTGTCCTGGGCGTCCAGCAAGGAGTACGAGCAGCTGGTCGGCGACGAGATCGGCTGGTCGAACGTACCCGCCGGCAAGCGCGCCTCGACGTACGACAACCCCGACTACCGCGCGGAGGCCGCCGCCTTCCAGGACATGACCAAGGAGGCCATCGAGGGCGCCCGCCCGGGCGACCCCGGTGTGCAGCCGCGTCCCGCGCCCGGCATCCAGTTCGTCGGCATTCCCGAGTTCACCGACCTCGGCACCAAGGTCTCCCAGGAGATCAGCGCGGCCATCGCCGGACGCCAGTCCGTCGACGAGGCCCTGAAGAAGTCCCAGCAGCTCGCCGAGCGCATCTCCGAGGAGTACGAGGGACGATGACCGCCACCACCACGGCCCCCGTGGCCGCCCCGTCCGTCCGTACGAACAAGCGCGAGCCCTCGGCCCGCCTGCGCGCCTGGGCCACCCGGGCCCCCCTCCTCCCCGCCCTGATCTTCATGATCGTCGTGACCCAGCTGCCGTTCGTGGCCACGCTGGTGATCTCCTTCTTCGACTGGAACTCCCTCTATCCCGACGCCCGCCACTTCACCGGCGTGGACAACTACCGCCAGGTGCTCACCGACACCGACCTGCGCAACTCGGTCTGGACCACGATCCTGCTGACGGTGACGGTGGTCCTGGTCAGCCTGGTCCTCGGCCTGGTCCTGGCACTGCTGCTGGACCGCAGGTTCAAGGGCCGGGGCGTCGTCCGCACCCTGCTGATCGCGCCCTTCCTGGTCGTCCCCGTGGCGGCGGCGCTGCTCTGGAAGCACGTCCTCTACAACCCCGAGTACGGCCTGCTGAACGGCTTGTTGCACTACGTCGGCGGCCCCCAACCGGACTGGATCTCGGGCACCCCGCTGCTCGCGGTCGAGGCATCCCTGGTCTGGCAGTGGACCCCGTTCATGATGCTGATCATCCTGGCCGGCCTGCAGAGCCGCGACCCTCAGCAGATCGAGGCCGCGAAGGTCGACGGCGCGAGCGACTGGCAGATCTTCCGCCACCTCACGCTCCCGCATCTGCGCCGCTACCTCGAACTCGGCGCCCTGCTCGGCTCGATCTACATCGTCCAGAACTTCGACGCGGTCTTCACCATCACATCCGGCGGCCTGGGCACCGCCAACCTTCCCTACACCGTCTACCAGAGCTTCTACCAGGCCCACGAGAACGGCCTCGCCTCGGCCGCGGGCGTCCTGGTCGTCATCGGCTCGATCATCATCGCGACCTTCGCACTGCGCGTGGTGTCGTCCCTGTTCCGCGAGGAGGTGAACCGCGGATGAGCGGCATCGCCGTACAAGTCCGTCGTATCCGCCGTAAGGGCGTCGGCCTGGGCCTGGTGGCCTGGCTGGCCGGCATCGTCTTCTTCCTGCCCATCGCGTGGATGGCCCTGACGTCCTTCCACTCCGAGGAGGACGCGGCGACCAACCCGCCGTCCTTCGGGGCCGCCCTCACCCTGGACGGCTACCGCGAGTTCTTCGGCACGGGCGGCGGCGCGAGCCCGTGGCCGTCTCTGATCAACTCGACGGTGGCATCGGTGAGTTCGACCCTCCTGGTCCTGCTCCTGGCGCTCCCGGCGGCCTACGCCCTGTCGATCCGGCGGGTGCGCAAATGGACCGACGTCCTGTTCTTCTTCCTGTCGACGAAGATGCTGCCGGTGGTGGCGGGCCTGCTGCCGATCTACCTCTTCGCCAAGAACGCGGGAATGCTGGACAACATCTGGCTCCTGGTCATCCTCTACACCTCCATGAACCTGCCGATCGCGGTGTGGATGATGCAGTCGTTCCTGGCCGAGGTCCCGGTGGCGGTGATCGAGGCGGCACGGGTGGACGGCGCCCGCCTCCCCACGGTCCTGACCCGCGTGATCGCCCCCATGGCCCTCCCCGGCATCGCCGCCACCGCCCTGATCTGCTTCATCTTCAGCTGGAACGAGCTGCTGTTCGCGAGGGTGCTGACGGGCGTCGTAGCCGAAACAGCCCCCGTCTTCCTGACCGGCTTCATCACCAGCCAGGGCCTGTTCCTGGCGAAGGTGTGCGCCGCGTCGCTCGTCATCTCCCTGCCGGTGCTCGCCGCGGGGTTCGCCGCCCAGGACAAGCTGGTCCAGGGCCTGTCGTTGGGAGCCGTGAAATGAAGGCCGCCGTCATCGAGTCCGTGGGCAAGGCCGTCGTCGCCGAGGTCCCGGACCCGACGCCGGGCCCGCGCGAGGTCGTCGTCGAGGTCGCCGCGTGCGGCCTGTGCGGCACGGACCTGCACATCCTCCAGGGCGAGTTCGCGCCCAAGCTCCCCATCGTGCCGGGGCACGAGTTCGCGGGCGAGGTGGTCGGGGTCGGCACCCAGGTCACGGAACTGTCGGTGGGCGACCAGGTGGCGGTGGACCCGTCCCTGTACTGCTACGAGTGCCGCTACTGCCGCACCGGCCACAACAACCTGTGCGAGCGCTGGGCAGCGATCGGCGTGACGACGGCGGGAGGCGCGGCGCAGTACGCGGTGGCGCCGGTGGCGAACTGCGTGAAGCTCCCCGAGCACATCCGCACCCAGGACGCGGCACTGGTGGAGCCGCTGTCGTGCGCGGTACGTGGCTATGACGTGCTCCAGTCCCGCCTCGGCGCGCACGTCCTGATCTACGGCTCCGGGACGATGGGCCTGATGATGCTGGAGCTGGCGAAACGGACGGGCGCGGCGAGCGTCGACATGGTCGACGTCAACCCGACCCGTCTGGAGACGGCCCGCCACCTCGGCGTCTCGGCGTCCGCCGCGAACGCCGACGAACTGGACCGCCCGCAGGGCTGGGACGTCGTGGTCGACGCGACGGGGAACGCGGCGGCGATCCAGGACGGGCTGGACCGGGTGGCGAAGGCGGGGACGTTCCTACAGTTCGGCGTCGCGGACTACGCGACCCGGGTGACGATCGATCCGTACCGCATTTACAACCAGGAGATCACCATCACCGGCTCCATGGCGGTCCTGCACAGCTTCGAACGAGCCGCGGAGCTCTTCGCGACGGGCGTCCTCGACCCCGAGGTCTTCATCAGCGACCGCCTGCCGCTGAGCAGCTATCCCC
>NZ_JBQQCE010000451.1:0-8020 GCF_052245645.1 Streptomyces sp. KR55
GGAAGAAGGCGGCCGCGGAGTCGGGGATGGCGTCGAAGAGGGGGACGGGGGCGGGTGGGAAGAAAACGGCCGAAAGGGCGGTGGCTGATACGACGGCCCGTGCTCCCAGGGCGGCCGGTGGGAAAACCCCGGCCAAGAAGGCCACGGCGACAGCTGCGAAGCAGCCGCCCGAGAAGGGGGAGACGAAGCGGACGCCTGCCGGGAAGGCGGCGGCTGAGACGGTGACTGGGGAGGCGGGGGCTGGGAAGCGGTCGGTCAGGCAGTCGGCGGCGAAGGGATCGGCGGCTGGGGAGGCGGTTGGGAAGCGGCCGGTCAAGAAGTCGGCGGCGAAGGAAACACAGGCTGCGAATGTGGCGGCCAAGGAGACGGAGGCCAAGAAGAGGGCCGCCGAGGAGGCCTCGGCCAAGAAGGCCCCGGTTAAGGGGAGGGCCGGCGAGAGTCCCCCGGCCAAGCGGACGGGCGCCGCGACGAAGACGGCCGCCAAGAAGGCAGCCGCCAACAGGGCCCCGGCGAAGAAGACGGCTGCCAAGAGCGAGGCCGTGGCCAAGGAAGGGGTCGCTGAGAAGCGGGCCGCGGAGAAAAAGACGGCTCAGAGAGCGGCTGCGGAGAGGAAGCCCGCTGGGGAGGTGGCCGCGAGGAGGGTGTCGGCGGAGAAGGCCACCGGGCAGAAGTCGGCCGAGGTGGAGGCGACTGCCAGGAAGGCGGCTGTGAAGAGGAAACCCGCCGGGGAGGTGGCTGCGAAGAAGGCGCCCGCTAAGAAGGCCACCGCGAGGAAGGAGACCGCCCCAAAGGAGACGGCTCAGAGGGCCACCGCCCAGAAGGTGGTCGGGGTGGAGGCGACTGCCCGGAAGGCGGCTGGCGAGAAGAAGGACGCCAGGGAGGTTGCCGCGAGGAAGGAGACCGCCCCAAAGGGGATCGCCCAGAGGGCCACCGCCCACAAGGCGGCCGGGCATAGGGCGGCCGGGCAGAAGGGGGCCGCCGAGGAGGCTGCCGCCGAAAAGGCGGTTGCCGAGAAGGGGACCGGCGAGGTCGTGGGGAGCGAGAAGGAGGCGGTGGTGGGGGAGGGGGCCGCGGGGGCTGAGCGTGCCGGCAAGAAGAGCACGGCCAAAAAGGTGGGCGCGGCGCAGGCCGCGAAGCAGACGGGAGCCACGAAGGTGGTTGCGAAGAAGACTCCTGGCCAGGCCACGGCGGCGAAGACCGCCGTCCCCAAGGCACGGATCGCCGCGGCGGAGCCGGGCGATCTGGCGGTGCGCCCCGGTGAGGACCCCTGGACCCCGGAAGAGGTCGCGGAGGCCCGCGCGGAGCTGATGTCCGAGGCGGAGCGGCTGCGCGCCGAGATCTCCTCCTCCGAGGTGTCCCTCGCCGGTCTGATGCGGGACTCCGGTGACGGCGCCGGCGACGACCAGGCGGACACCGGCACCAAGAACATCACGCGCGAGCACGAACTGGCGCTCGCAGCCAACGCGCGCGAGATGCTCACCCAGACCGAGCGCGCCCTGCAGCGCCTCGACACAGGCACGTACGGCCTGTGCGAGAACTGCGGCAACCCCATCGGCAAGGCCAGGATGCAGGCCTTCCCACGGGCCACGCTCTGCGTCGAGTGCAAGCAGAAGCAGGAGCGCCGGTACTGACCGGCACGGGCCGAACCGTCGTACGCCTCCTGGGCACATGCGGCACGGGAGGCGTGCCGTACCCTCGTGCTCAGTCAGGCACCTAGGTTGAAGGACTCACGTGGCAGAGGCGGAGCGCATCATCGGTACGCCGGACACCCCGGACGCGGCGCGGGCCGAGCAGGACCGGCCCGGCGACGACGCGGCGCCGGGTGAGCGGTCGGGCTCCGAGCCGGCACAGACCCCGGCCGGCGGTTCCGGCGCGGATGAGCAGTCGGCTCCGGCCGAACGGCCCCGGGGCAAGCGGCGGATCGCCGTGCTGTTCGGGGTCGCCGCGTTCGCGTACGCCCTCGACCTGATCAGCAAGATCATCGTGGTGGCCGAACTGGAGCACCACGACGCGATCGAGATCTTCGGGGACTGGCTGAGGCTGGACGCCATCCGCAACCCGGGCGCGGCGTTCGGCTTCGGCCAGGCGTTCACGATCATCTTCACGGTGATCGCGGCAGCCGTGATCGTCGTGATCGCCCGGCTCGCCCGCAAGCTGTACAGCCTGCCCTGGGCGATCGCACTCGGCCTGCTGCTCGGCGGTGCGCTCGGCAACCTCACCGACCGGATCTTCCGCTCGCCGGGTGTCTTCGAGGGCGCGGTCGTCGACTTCATCGCGCCCAAGCACTTCGCCGTCTTCAACCTCGCCGACTCGGCGATCGTGTGCGGCGGCATCCTGATCGTGCTGCTGTCCTTCAAGGGGCTGGACCCGGACGGGACCGTCCACAAGGACTGAGGGCCGAGGGCCGGCCGACAGGCTGGCGTACGGCGGTGTCGGACCCGTCCGGCATACTCGACGGGTGAGCACGATTCCCGAGATCCGTACCCTGCCCGTGCCGGACGGCCTGGAGGGCGAGCGCGTCGACGCCGCCATCTCCCGCATGTTCGGTTTCTCCCGTACCAAGGCCGCCGAGCTGGCAGCGGCGGGGAAGGTCACGGTCGACGGCTCGGTGGTGGGCAAGTCCGAGCGGGTGCAAGGCGGCGCCTGGCTCGAGGTCGAGATGCCGCAGGCGCCCGCGCCGGTGCAGGTGGTGGCCGAGCCGGTCGAGGGCATGGAGATCGTGCACGACGACGATGACGTGGTCGTGATCGTGAAGCCGGTGGGCGTGGCGGCGCATCCGAGTCCGGGCTGGTCCGGGCCGACGGTCATCGGCGGGCTGGCGGCGGCCGGCTACCGGATCTCGACGTCGGGTGCCGCGGAGCGGCAGGGCATCGTGCACCGGCTCGACGTCGGTACGTCGGGACTGATGGTGGTCGCCAAGTCCGAGCGCGCGTACACCTCGCTCAAGCGCCAGTTCAAGGAGCGCACGGTCGACAAGCGCTACCACACCCTGGTGCAGGGCCACCCCGACCCGACCAGCGGCACCATCGACGCGCCCATCGGCCGCCATCCGAATCACGACTACAAGTGGGCGGTCACGGCCGACGGCAAGCCGTCCGTCACGCACTACGACCTGATCGAAGCGTTCCGCGCGGCCTCTCTGCTCGACGTGAAGCTGGAGACCGGCCGCACGCACCAGATCCGCGTCCACATGGCCGCGCACCGCCACCCCTGCGTCGGCGACCTGACGTACGGCGCCGACCCGACGCTCGCCAAGCGGCTGCACCTGACCCGCCAGTGGCTGCACGCCGTACGCCTCGGTTTCGAGCACCCCGGGGACGGCCAGTGGGTCGAGTTCGCCTGCGACTACCCCGCCGACCTGCAGAAGGCCCTGGACCAGGTCCGCGAGGAGACGTACGGATGACCCCGCGTGGGTGGGGCTCGCCGTCGGCGGCTTTCCTTCGGTTGTAGCCCTTCGTCAGCCTCGTTCCGGCCTCGGGGTGTCCACCGCTCGGCGTGGCGCCGCGCCGTCGGGGGAGCGGCGGTTGCCGTTAGAGCCGGGGGGCAGGATCGCGTCCGCCGTGTTGACGCGGGGCAGGGCGTACGGGTGGTGGCGGACCAGCCAGCCGATCATCTGTTCGCGGACCGTGACCCGTACCGTCCAGACGTCGTCCGCGTCCTTCGCGGTCACCAGGGCCCGTACCTCCATGGTGTTGGGAGTGGAGTCCGTGACGTCCAGTCCGTAGTGGCGGCCGTCCCAGGCCGGGCACTCGCGCAGGATGTCGCGGAGCTTCTCGCGCATCGCGTCGACCGGAGCCGTGTGGTCGAGGTGCCAGTAGACGATGCCGGTCATCTGGGGGGTGCCGCGGGACCAGTTCTCGAAGGGCTTCGACGTGAAGTAGGAGACCGGCATGGTGATGCGGCGTTCGTCCCAGGTACGGACCGTGAGGTACGTCAGGGTGATCTCCTCGACCGTGCCCCACTCGCCGTCCACCACGACCGTGTCGCCCAGCCGCACCATGTCGCCGAACGCGATCTGCAGCCCCGCGAACAGGTTGCTCAGCGTGGACTGCGCCGCCACACCGGCGACAATGCCGAGGATGCCCGCCGAGGCCAGCAGCGAGGCGCCCGCCGCGCGGAACGCGGGGAACGTCAGCAGCATCGCGGCGATGGCCACCACGCCCACGATCGCCGCGACCACCCGCATGATCAGCGTCACCTGGGTGCGCACCCGGCGGACCCGGGCCGGGTCGCGCTGGGCGCGGGAGCTGGCGTAGCGCGTGTACGACGTCTCGACGACCGCCGCCGCGATCCGGATCACGAGCCACGCCGCCGACCCGATCAGGACCAGCGTCAGGGCACGGCCGATGCCGACCCGGTAGTCCTGGAACAGCTGCGCCGAGTCGTACGACGCTCTCAGCAGCGCCGCGCACAGCACGAGCTGGTAGGGGATGCGGCCGCGGCGCAGCAGACCCCACAAGGGGGTCTCCGGGTGCCGTTCGTCGGCCTTGCGCAGCAGCCGGTCGGTGGCCCAGCCGATCAGCAGCGTGAGCAGGACCGAGCCGCCGACCACGATCAGCGGGCGGAGTATGTTCTCCATGCCCACGAACGTAACCGGCCCAGGCGGGACTGAACATGTGATTTCAGTGCCGTTCTGGGCAGGTCCGGGCAGGCCACCCGGACCTGCGTTGTCGTACCCGGCTGGCACCATGGCCTCATGAACATCATGCTGTTTCACTCGACCTACGGCCTCACACCCGCGGTGCGCGCCGCGGCGGACCGGCTGCGTTCGGCCGGTCACGAGGTGTGGACGCCGGACCTCTTCGACGGGCGGACGTTCGAGACGGTCGAGGACGGCATGGCGTTCAAGGACGAGATCGGCAAGGACGAGCTGCTCAGACGGGCCGTGCTGGCCGCCGCGCCCTATTCCGAACGGGGGCTGGTGTACGCCGGGTTCTCGCTCGGCGCCTCCATCGCGCAGACGCTCGCGCTGGGCGACGAGAAGGCGCGCGGCCTGCTGCTCCTGCACGGCACGTCGGACCTCGCGCCGAACACGTCCGTGGACGACCTTCCGGTCCAACTGCATGTCGCCGAGCCGGATCCGTTCGAGACGGACGACTGGTTGAGCGCCTGGTATCTGCAGATGGGCAGAGCGGGGGCCGATGTGGAGGTCTACAGATACGCCGGGGCCGGGCACCTGTACACCGACCCCGAACTGCCCGACTACGACGAGGAGGCCGCCGAGGCCACCTGGCGGGTGGCGCTCGGCTTCCTCGACAGCTTGTAAGGGGCGCCCAACCGGGGGCGGTTACACCGGGTCGTACGTCCGCTCGACCTTCTGCGTGCCGCTGAGCGTGCGGTACGAGCGGCTCCAGGACGAGGCCGCGTCGGCCTTCGTGCGGTCGGAGAGGACGTAGTAGTCCATCTGCGCGCGCTCGGCGGTGATGTCCAGGACGCCGTAGCCGTGGCGGTCGGTGTCGACCCAGTGGACATGCCGGTTGGCCGCGCGGATGACCGGCGCGGCGACGGTGGAGACGGTGCCCTGGGGGACGTTCACCAGGTCGTCGAGGTTGTCGGACGTGACCGAGGTGACGACGAACTCCGTGGCGGCCGAGGCCGACAGCGGATACGTACCGGCGTTCACCGGCACGTCGTTGGCCCACGCCATGTGGATGTCGCCGGTGAGGAAGACGGTGTTGCGGATCGCGTTCGAGCGCAGGTGCGCGAGGAGTTCGCGGCGGTCGTCGGTGTAGCCGTCCCACTGGTCGGTGTTGAGGGCGAGGCCCTCCTGGGGCAGACCGAGCAGCTTGGCGAGCGGCTTCAGCAGCTCCGCGGAGAGCGAGCCGATCGCGAACGGCGAGATCATCACCGCGTTGCCGACCAGCCGCCAGGTGGTGTCGGAGGACGCCAGCCCGGCCTTCAGCCAGTCCAGTTGGGCGCGCCCGGTGAGCGTACGGTCCGGGTCGTCCACGTCGCCGTTGCCGATGGAGGCCTGCTGCGAGCGGAAGGAGCGCAGGTCGAGCAGGGAGAGGTCGGCGAGCTTGCCGAAGCGCAGCCGGCGGTAGGTCGTGCCGGCGATGGCCGGGCGCACCGGCATCCACTCGAAGTAGGCCTGCTTGGCGGCCGCCTGGCGTGCGGCCCAGGCGCCTTCGGCGCCCTCGGTGTGGTTCTCGGCGCCGCCCGACCAGGTGTCGTTGGCGATCTCGTGGTCGTCCCAGATCGCGACGACCGGGGCCGCGGCGTGCAGCGCCTGGAGGTCGGGGTCGGTCTTGTAACGGCCGTGCCGGGTGCGGTAGTCGGCGAGGGTGAGGATCTCGTGGGCGGGGGCGTGCGGTCGTACGACGGTGCCGCGCGTGCCGTACTCGCCGGTGCCGTACTCGTAGATGTAGTCGCCGAGGTGCAGCCAGGCGTCCAGGTCGCCGCGGGCCGCGAGGTGGCGGTACGCGGCGAAGTAGCCGGCCTCCCAGTTGGCGCAGGAGACCACGCCGAAACGCAGGCCCGCGACGGCCGCGTCGGCTGCGGGGGCCGTACGGGTGCGTCCCGCGGGGGAGTCGGTGCCGCCCGCCGAGAAGCGGAACCAGTAGTCGGTGGCGGGCGCGAGGCCGCGGATGTCCGCCTTGACGGTGTGGTCGGTGGCGGCGGTCGCGGTGGTGGAGCCCTTGGCGGCGACGTTGGTGAACGACTTGTCCCTGGCCACGATCCAGCTCACCCGGACGTCCGGGCCGAGTCCGGAGCCGGGTATCGCCTCCGTGGTGGGGGTCACGCGGGTCCACAGCAGGATGCCGTCGGGGAGGGGATCGCCGGAGGCGACGCCGTGCAGGAAGGCGGGTGCCTCGGTGGCCGCGCGGGCGGGCAGGGCACCGGCCAGCGGAGCGGCGAGGACGGCTCCGGTCGCGGCGGCCTTGACGACTGTACGGCGGCGCGGAGCGGGGACGTTGGGGCTCGTGAGGGATCTGTGGCGACTGGTCACGGACGATCAGATTACTGATCGGTAGTGACTTCGGTAAGGGACGGGGACGCGAAGAGCGGGCGAACCCGGAAGAGTTCGCCCGCTCTTTCGTCATGCTTCCGGATGGCGTTACCGCCTGACGGAGTGTTACTTCGTGACGCCCGCGTCCTTGAGCGCCGTCTCCCACTCTGCGACGGTGCTCGGGTTCTCGATCACCTTGTTGTTGATCTTGATGGTCGGGGTCGACTTGACGTCCTCGGTGTCGTCGAAGGTCTTGCTCATCTTCATCGCCCAGGCGTCGTAGGTGCCCTTCTCGACGGCGTCCTGGAACTTCTTGTTGTTCTTCAGCGCGTCGACCGTGTTCGCCACCTTGATCAGGTAGTCGTCCTCGGCGAACTCGTCGCTGGACTCCTCGGGGTGGTACTCCGCCGAGTACAGCGCGGTCTTGTAGTCCAGGAACGCCTCGGGGCTGACGTTCAGCGCGGCGCCGAGGGCGCTCAGCGCGTTCTTCGAACCCTCCCCGCTGAGGTTGCCGTCCAGGAAGGTGCCGAGAGTGAAGGAGAGCTTGTAGTCGCCGTCCTCCATGCCCTTGTTGACGGTCTCGCCGACCGTCTGCTCGAAGGAGGCACAGGCCGGGCAGCGCGGGTCCTCGTAGAGGTGGACGACGTTGTCCGTCTTGGAGTCGCCGATGAGGACCGTGGTGCCGTCCTTGCCGGAGCTGTTGGCGGGGGCGACCACCTTCGCGTCGGCGGCCTCCTCCCACTCGGTGGGCTGGTTGGTCTGGACGACGGCGTAGCCGATGCCGCCGGCCACCGCGAGGACGCCGACGACCGAGCAGGCGACGATGATCTGCCGCCTGACCTTGGCGCGCTTGGCCTCGCGCTCACGCTCGATGCGCAGCCGCTCCCGGGCCGCCGTCTTCGCCGCCTGGCTGTTGCGCTTGCTCATGGTGGTGATCTCCCTGGGGATGCGCACATGTCGTACGCGGGTTACGTGTGGGTGGGTCGTGCTCGGAGGCCGTCGCCGGGAACGAAGGAGGGCTTCGCTCAGGCGACGGCGGCCGGGCACGGCGGTCCACGCCGTCCCAGGGAG
>NZ_JBQQCE010000452.1:0-8013 GCF_052245645.1 Streptomyces sp. KR55
CGGGGGGAGGGAGCCGAACGGCGTCGGACTGGCCGCGCCCGGCGGGGGCTCGGTGGTCATCGCTTCTGGGGCCAGGACGAGGGGCGTGCGCGCGGAGGCCGGCTCGGCGGCGGAGGGGACGCCCTTGACGGTGCCGTCGGGGTCGAGGAAGGCGGGGTCTCCGCCGGGCACCATGCCGAGTTCACGGGCGCGGCGCTGGAGGGCGTCGGGGGCGGAGTAGGCGTCGATGTCCCGCTGGAGGGCCTGTTCCTCGTCGGTGAGGTTCTTGGTCTCCTTCTGCAGGTCGTCGAGTCGGAACGACCCTTCGCTGAGTGCCGAGTTCAGCACCAGCAGTCCGATGAGACCGCCGCCCAGCAGAAGGACGACCAGCAGGACGAACGGAGTCCGGGCGGCCTGCCCCCGACCGGTGGGAAGAAGCCGCGCGAGGCGGGCGGCCCTCCCCTTCAGCTCGGGTTTCCTGATCGGTTCGGGTTTCCTACTCACTCGCCCTCCCCCGGGCCCGGAACCCGAACGCCCGCCCCTGCCGCCGCCTCACTCGACGTCCTCCCTGATGCGCTCGGCCGCGCGCAGTCGCGCCGGAGCCGCCCTGCGGTTCTCGGCGACCTCTTCCTCGCTGGGAAGTTCGGCACCGCGCGTGAGCAGCTTGAGCCGGGGCTGGTACTGCTCGGGCACGACCGGCAGCCCGGGCGGCGCAGTGCTGGCGGCGCCGGCCGCGAACACCTGCTTGACCAGCCGGTCCTCCAGCGAGTGGTACGACAGCACGGCGATCCGCCCGCCCACGCCGAGGACCTGCACAGCGGCCGGGATCGCGCGCTCCAGCACGGAGAGTTCGCCGTTGACCTCGATACGCAGGGCCTGGAAGGTGCGCTTGGCCGGGTTGCCGCCGGTTCGCTTGGCGGCCTGCGGCAGCGCGTCCCGGATCACCTCGACGAGCCGCCCGCTGTTCGTGAACGGCTCCTTCTCCCGTTCGCGTACGACGGCGGCGACGATCCGCTTGGCCTGCTTCTCCTCGCCATACGCGCGCAGGATCCGCACCAGTTCGCCGGCCGGGTAGGTGTTGAGGACCTCGGCGGCGCTGATGCCGGTCGTCTGGTCCATGCGCATGTCGAGCGGGGCGTCCTGCGCGTAGGCAAAGCCGCGGTCGGCCTCGTCGAGCTGCATCGAGGAGACCCCGAGGTCGAACAGAACGCCCTGCACGCGCGCGATGCCGAGCCGGTCGAGGACGTCGGGCAGCTCGTCGTAGACGGCGTGCACGAGCGTGGCGCGGTCGCCGTACGGGGCGAGGCGCTCGCCGGACAGGCGCAGCGCCTCCTTGTCGCGGTCGAGGGCGACGAGCCGGGCCTGGGGGAAGCGGGCGAGCAGCGCCTCGCTGTGGCCGCCGAGGCCGAGCGTGCAGTCGACGACGACCGCTCCGGGGGCCTGGAGGGCGGGGGCCAACAGGTCCAGGCACCGCTGGAGCATCACCGGGACGTGTCGACTCTTGCTCAAGGGGCCCTCTCAGGTCCGGCGGGCGGTACGCACCGCCGGGTCCCCGCCCGCTCGTGAAGGGGAGGCCTGCCGGCGCCGGAAGCGTCAGCCGGCCGGGAGCGGGTGGAGGCCGAGCCGTACGTACGCGCCGCGCACGTGGGGAGATCTCCGGCAGCAGTGCCGGGGTCTTCGGGAAGTTCAGTCCAGCGGGGAGAGCCTCGCCTCCCGCTTTCGCGTCACTTTAGTCCACCCTGTCTCGCGGTCAATCAACCGGCCTGCGCGTCGCGGCGGCCGACGGCGAGGAAGCGGCGAACCGGAAAGAACCACTCGAACGGGTGCGCCCTTCTCACGCCTGTGGGTTAGCTCACAACACGGCGTGATGACGCTCTTTGTCCTCCCTCACAACAAGACCGGATCGCCCGTGACCAGTACCGTCGTCACCATGACGACTTCCGCATCGGTTCCCGCCGGCTCCGAGGACGCCATAACGCGCGTCGGCACTGTCACCGACCGTCTCGTCGAGGCGAACGAGCAGTATGCCGCCGCCTTCACCGACCCGGGTATGGACGCCCGTCCCGTCCTGCGCGTGGCCGTCGTGGCCTGCATGGACGCCCGGCTCGACCTGCACGCCGCGCTCGGCCTGGAGCTCGGCGACTGTCACACCATCCGCAACGCGGGCGGTGTCGTCACCGACGACGTGATCCGCTCCCTGACCATCAGCCAGCGCGCCCTCGGCACGCGCAGCGTCGTCCTCATCCATCACACCGGCTGCGGCCTGGAGAACCTCACCGAGGACTTCCGGCACGAGCTGGAGGACGAGGTCGGCCAGCGTCCCGCCTGGGCGGTGGAGGCCTTCCGAGACGTCGACCAGGACGTACGGCAGTCGATGCAGCGCGTGCGCACCTCACCGTTCCTGCTGCACACCGACGACGTGCGCGGCTTCGTCTTCGACGTGCGGACGGGTCTGCTGCGCGAGATCGACCCGGCGTGACCGTCACCCGGGGTTCTCGGCTTTCGAGAATCCCGGGCTGGCGCAGGTCTCGGATGGAACAAACTGCCGTAAGGCCTGACATATCGCGGCCAGTTGTCCACAGGCGAGTGACACGAATCGGTAACGGCAGCAAGAATGCGGGTTGTGGCGTCGCGCGGAACTTTTCACGCGTGGTGTCCGTGTTTCGGGGTGGGCCGGTTACGCGTCACAGAGCGTCGGCCCGTAAGAAAGAACGGGCCGAGGAGGGCCGGGTGACGACCTATGACGATCGAGCGAGCCTTACTGATCTGACTGCCACCGTGGATCGGGTCCGCAGTTCGGTGGAAGAAGTGATCGAGGGCAAGCCCGAGGTCGTACGGCTTTCGCTGACCGTACTGCTCGCCGAGGGGCACCTCCTGATCGAGGACGTCCCAGGGGTGGGCAAGACGATGCTGGCCAAGACGCTGGCGCGGTCCATCGACTGTTCGGTGCGGCGTATCCAGTTCACGCCCGACCTGCTGCCCTCGGACATCACCGGTGTGTCGATCTGGGACCAGCAGCGCCGGGACTTCGAGTTCAAGCCGGGCGCGATCTTCGCGCAGATCGTGATCGGCGACGAGATCAACCGCGCCTCGCCCAAGACGCAGTCCGCGCTGCTGGAGTCGATGGAGGAGCGCCAGGTCACCATCGACGGGCAGACCTACGAGCTGCCCAGCCCCTTCATGGTGGTGGCCACGCAGAACCCGGTCGAGATGGAGGGCACCTACCCGCTGCCGGAGGCCCAGCGCGACCGCTTCATGGCCCGTGTCTCCATCGGCTACCCCAGCGCGGAGGCCGAGCTGCAGATGCTGGACGTGCACGGCGGGGTGAACCCGCTGGACGACCTCCAGCCGGTGGCGCACGCGCACGAGGTCGTGAAGCTGATCGAGGCGGTACGCGGCGTCCACGTCGCCGACACGGTCCGGCGGTACGCCGTGGACCTGGTCGCCGCCACACGCAGCCATCCCGACCTCAGACTCGGCGCCTCCCCGCGCGCGACGCTGCACCTGCTGCGCGCGGCGAAGGCGTCCGCCGCCCTCAGCGGCCGGGAGTACGCCCTGCCGGACGACGTGCAGGCCCTCGCCGTCGCCGTGCTGGCCCACCGTCTGCTGCCCACCGCCCAGGCCCAGCTCAACCGCCGCACCGCGGAGCAGGTGGTCCAGGAGATCCTGCAGCACACCCCCGTGCCGGCGGCGCCCCAGCAGAACGGTTTCGGCCTGGGGCACGGCTCGCAGGCCTACGGCCAGCAGCCGCCCCGGAGGCTGTGATGTCCACCGCGGCGGGCCCGGGCCATCCCGAGACCGACCGGGGCGACAAAGGCGGCGTGCGCACGGCCCTGGCCGGTCTGACCACCCGCGGCCGCTCGTTCCTGGCCGCCGGGGTCGCCGCCGCCGTCTGCGCCTACGTCCTGGGCCAGAGCGACCTGCTCCGGGTGGGGCTGCTGCTGGCGGTCCTGCCGCTGGTGTGCGCGACGGTGCTGTACCGCACCCGCTACCGGGTCGCCGGCAGCCGCAGGCTCTCCCCCGCGCGCGTGTCCGCCGGTGCCGAGGCCCGCGTCCATCTGCGGATGGACAACGTCTCGCGGCTGCCCACGGGGCTGCTGATGCTCCAGGACCGGGTGCCGTACGTGCTCGGCCCGCGCCCCCGCTTCGTACTCGACCGGGTGGAGGCCGGCGGCCGCCGCGAGGTGTCGTACCGGGTCCGTTCCGATCTGCGCGGCCGCTATCCGCTGGGCCCGCTGCAGTTGCGCCTGACCGACCCGTTCGGGATGTGCGAGCTGACCCGGTCCTTCTCGACGTACGACACGCTGACGGTGATCCCGCGCGTGGAGCCGCTTCCGCCGGTGCGGTTCAGCGGGGAGGCGAAGGGGTACGGCGACGGGCGGCAGCGCTCGCTCGCCCTGGCCGGCGAGGACGACGTGATTCCGCGCGGCTACCGCTACGGCGACGACCTGCGCCGGGTGCACTGGCGCTCCACCGCCCGGTACGGCGAGTTGATGGTGCGCCGCGAGGAACAGCCGCAGCGCTCCCGCTGCACGGTGCTGCTGGACACCCGGGGCACAGCCTTCCGCGGTGCGGGCCCGGACTCGGCCTTCGAGTGGGCGGTGGGCGGCGCCGCGTCGGTGCTGGTGCACATGCTCGAACGGGGCTTCTCCGTACGGCTGTTGACGGACACCGGCAGCTCGGTGCCCGGTGAGGGCGCCGACGGGTTCGCGGGCGCGAGCCAGGAGTCGGCGGACGCGGCCGGGCTGATGATGGACACCCTCGCGGTGATCGACCACTCCGACGGCACCGGCCTCTCCCGTGCCTACGACGTGCTGCGCGGCGGGAACGAAGGGCTGTTGGTGGCCTTCTTCGGCGACCTCGACGAGGAGCAGGCCACGGTGGCCGCGAAGATGCGCCAGCGCAGCGGCGGCGCGCTCGCCTTCGTCCTGGACAGCGAGACATGGGGGCGGGAACCGACCGATGTGCCCGGCCCGTTGGACGGGAGCGAGGAGCGGCTGCGGATGCTGCGCGAGGCCGGCTGGACGGTGGTGAGCGTTCCGCGGGGCGCTTCGCTGCACGACCTGTGGCGCCAGGCCGACCGGGAGCGTACGGGCATCGTGGCGGCGGGCGGGACCAGCGGCGGGGAGGGGCGTTGATGAGCGGGCAGGCACGTATGGCGCTGTGCGCGACGGCGGCGACGCTGATGGCCGCGTGCGCCCTGCTGCCATTGGTCGACGAACCCATGTGGTTCCTGCAGGCGGCCGTGCTGCTGGCGATCCAGGCCGGCGTGGGCGCGGCAGCCCGGCGGGTGCCGCTGGCCCGCCCCCTGACGGTGGCCGTGCAGGCCCTGGTCACGCTGATGCTGCTGACCCTGGTGTTCGCCCGGGAGTACGCGCTCGCGGGGCTGTTCCCGGGGCCGGACGCCTTCGTGCACTTCGCCGACCTGCTCCAGCAGGGCACGGACGACGTCGGGCGGTATGCCATCCCCGCGCCGCTGTCCGACGGCATCAAGCTGATGCTCATCGGCGGTGTCCTGGTGATCGGCCTGGCCGTGGACGTCCTCGCGGTGACCTTCCGCAGCGCGGCTCCGGCCGGGCTGCCGCTGCTCGCGCTGTACTCGGTGGCCGCGGGGCTGTCGGACGGCGCCGGCGGCTGGGTGTGGTTCCTGATCGCGGCGGCCGGCTATCTGATGCTGCTGCTCGCCGAGGGGCGGGAGCGGCTCTCGCAGTGGGGCCGGGTCTTCGGCGGGGCACCGCGCACTCCGGGCGGGGAGCCCGGTTCTCCGGTGGCGCCGGTGCGCACCGGGCGGCGGATCGGCGTGGTCGCGCTGGGCGTCGCCCTGGTAGTGCCGCTGGCCCTGCCCGCCATGAACGGCGGACTGCTGGACAGCGCCGGGACGGGCGTGGGCTCGGGCAGCGGGGGCGGCGGCACGATCTCCGCGGTGAATCCGCTGGTCTCGCTGCGCGACAGTCTGAACGTCGACGAGGACCGCACGGTCATGACCGTGCGCACCAGCACCAACGACATCTCCAACCTGTACCTGCGGATCGTCTCGCTGGACGACTTCGACGGCACGACCTGGAAGCCGTCCCGCCGGAACATCATCGCGGTGCCGGACGAGTTGCCCACGCCCACCGGCCTGGGACCCGACGTCCGGCGCTCGGAGGTCCGTACGCGCGTCGCTGCCGCCGACTGGTATGCGCAGGACTGGCTGCCGATGCCGTACCCGCCGAGCGACGTGCGGGTCGACGGCAGCTGGCGGTACGAGCCGGTGGGGATGACGCTGGTCGGCGACCACGGTCAGAACACCAGGGGCGCGAACTACGAGGTGGCCAGCCTCGATGTGCGCCCGACCGCCGAGCAGCTCGCCTCGGCGCCGGCGCCGCCCGGCGCCCTGGAACGCGAGTTCACCGAGGTGCCCGATTCCCTGCCGTCCGTGGTGTCGAGGACGGCCCGCCAGATCACGGACGGCGCGGCCAACCCTTATGAGCAGGCGGTCAAGCTCCAGGAGTACTTCGCCCTGACCGGCGGGTTCCAGTACGACACCGAGGTGGAGGTCGGCGGCGGCTCCGACGCGATCGCCCGCTTCCTGCGGGACAAGCGGGGCTTCTGTGTCCACTTCTCCTTCGCGATGGCGTCGATGGCCCGCACGCTCGGGATACCGGCCCGCGTCGCGGTGGGCTTCGCGCCCGGTACGCCGCAGGCGGACGGCACGGTGACGGTGGGGCTGCGCGACGCGCATGCATGGCCCGAGCTCTACTTCGAGGGCGTGGGCTGGACCCGCTTCGAGCCGACGCCGAACCGGGGCACGACGCCCACATACACGCAGCCGGAGATACCGGGCAGCAGCGTCCCGGACCTGCCGGAGGCCTCCAGCTCGGCGGACGCGGCTCCTTCGGCGGCGCCGTCGACGAGCGAGAGCTGCTCGGCGGACGACAAGCGGCTCGAGGTGTGCGGCGGGGCGCTGCCGCTGGACCCGGGAACCTCGGACGACGGGGGTCGGCCCTGGTATCGGACCGCGAGCTGGATACTCCTGGGGCTGGCGGTGGTCGTGATACCGCTGCTGCCGATGTTGTGGCGGCTGAGAAGGCGGTCGGTGCGGCTGGCGTCGGCCCGGCACACGGCGGCGGCAGCGCAGGGTGTGCTCACCAGGGAGCGGGGCGGCGCGGGCCGTGGCGACGGGGTGGAGGCGTCGGCTCTGCAGGTGGAGCCTTCCGAGCAGCATGTCGCCGAGGTGACCGCCGGGCATGTGCTGGCGGTGTGGCGCGAACTCACTGACACAGCCTGGGACTACGGCATCGTGCCGGACGACGCGCTGACTCCCCGGAAGGCGGCCGCCCGGATCGTGCGGCTCGGGCATCTGGACGAACGGACGGCCGAGTCGGTGCACCGGGTGGCGAGCGCCGTGGAGCAGGTGCTGTTCGCACCACGGCCGCGGGCCGAGGCCGGGCTGGCGGACGAGGTGCGCAGGCTGCGCGTGGCGCTGCGGTCCAGGGCGGGCTGGCGGACCCGGGTGCGGGCGGTCGTCGCGCCCCGTTCGGCCATTCGCGCCGTCTGGGACCTCACCGACCGCTGGACGGCCGTCAAGGCCCGCCTGGCCACCCGCTGGACGGCGCTGGTACGCCGCCCGTCGGGTCAGCAGAGCGGCTGAGGCGACAGACAGCCGGCCCCGTCAGGGCATGCATGAGGGGTTGCCGCCCGTCGGGCGGCAACCCCTCACCTGCGTCATCGGGAGCTGATCGTGTAAATCAATGGCCCTGTTGTTCGTCGCGGCGTCGCTGCCAGCGCTGTTCGATGCGATCCATCATCGAGCGTCGCTGGTGTCCCTGACGGCCGGCCTGCTGACCACCGCCGGCGGGCTGTTCCCCCGGCCTGGGGGCCTTGCGCCAGCCGGTCACGGCGAGTACCGCGCAGCCCAGCATGACCAGGAAGCCCACCACGCTGAGCCAGACCTGCTTGGCGACCATTCCGGCCATGAGGAGCGCGATACCTACGAGGAAGCCCGCGACCGCCTGGTAGACCCGTCGCCGGGTGTACGTACGCAGCCCGCTT
>NZ_JBQQCE010000453.1:0-8011 GCF_052245645.1 Streptomyces sp. KR55
TGTCAGGGCCGCTCCCCTCAATCATCACGACCTATGGTCCATGCGCGGCGTGGGTCTCCCGGAGGACCGGCTGCCGATGATCCTAGGCTGCGACGCCGCCGGTGTCGACGAGGACGGCAACGAGGTCGTCCTGCACTCCGTCATCGGCCAGACCGGCCATGGCGTCGGCCCGAAGGAACCCCGTTCCATCCTGACCGAACGCTATCCGGGCACGTTCGCCGAGCAGGTCGCCGTACCGACCTGGAACGTTCTGCCCAAGCCCAGGGAACTCTCCTTCGAGGAGGCCGCCTGTCTGCCCACGGCCTGGCTGACGGCGTATCGGATGCTGTTCACCAACGCCGGGGTACGGCCCGGTGACTCGGTGCTGGTGCAGGGTGCCGGCGGTGGTGTCGCCACGGCCGCGATCGTGCTCGGCAAGGCCGCGGGGCTGCGGGTCTTCGCGACCAGCCGGGACGAGGCCAAGCGCAAGCGTGCCCTGGAGCTGGGGGCCGTGGAGGCGGTGGAGTCGGGGGCGCGGCTGCCGCAGCGGGTGGACGCCGTGATCGAGACGGTGGGGGCGGCCACCTGGTCGCACTCGGTGAAGTCCCTGCGTCCGGGCGGCACGCTGGTCATCTACGGCGCCACGAGCGGTGACCGGCCCTCCCATGCCGAACTGACCCGGATCTTCTTCCTGGAGCTGAAGGTCGTCGGCTCGACCATGGGCACCAAGGAGGAACTGGAAGACCTGCTGTCCTTCTGTGCCGCCGCCGGTGTCCGGCCCGTCATCGACGAGGTGCTGCCGATGGACCGGGCCCGCGAGGGCTTCGAACGGATGGAGTCGGGCGAGCAGTTCGGGAAGATCGTGCTCACCAACAGCTGACGGTTTGCGGGTTCTGCAACGGCCGGTCCGGGTCTCGGGCCGGCCGTTTGTGTTGTCAACTGGGGTTGACAAGCGGGGGTATGTCAACGTAAGTTGACGTCATGACCGAAGCTACGGAACTCGCCGAGCGTGCCGGTGACCGTGATCCGCGGGTCGGACTGCGGGCCGTCGCCGCGCTGCGCAGGCTGCTGGAGCAGTTGGAGGCCGTTCAGGTGCGCAGTGCGCGCAACCAGGGCTGGTCGTGGCAGGAGATCGCCGAGGAACTCGGCGTGAGCAGGCAGGCCGTGCACAAGAAGTACGGGAGGCGATGATGTTCGAACGGTTTACGGAGGACGCCCGTTCGGTGGTGAAGGTGGCCGTCGAGCACTGCGAGAGGTCGGGGGCGCAGATCGTGGAGGCCGAGCACCTGCTGCTCGCGCTGATGGAGCGGGGCGCCGGCAAGGGTGCGTTCGCGCTGGCCGCTCTGGGGCTGACCGAGCGTGCGGAGTCGGTGGCGGGGGCGCTGGAGGAGGCCCGGCGGCGCGCGGGGCTGTCGCAGGCCGAGGCCGATGCGCTGGCCGGGCTGGGGATCGATGTCTCGGAGATCGTTTCGCGGGTGGAGGAGGCGCATGGCGTGGGTGCCATGTCCGGGGACCGGAAGGACAGGGGGTGGTGGGGCGGGCGCCGTTCCTTCGGCCCGGGCGCCAAGGACGTGCTCGTGAAGTCCCTGCGTGTCGCCGTCGCCCGCCGGGACCGGCGCATCGGCGACGAGCACATCCTGCTCGCGCTCACGTCCCGTCCGGGCGTCGCAGCGGAGGTCCTCGCCGACCATGGGGTCACGTATGAGTCGGTGACGCGGGTGCTTTACGGCGGGGGAGAGGCCCGGACGGGCTGAACCGGGGGCGGTTGCCCTCGGGGTGCGGGCTGCAGCTGCCGGGCTGGGCGGAGCCGCCGGGCTGGGCGCCGCGTCCGGCGGCCGCGTTGCGTGCCCCGTCGGGTGGTGTGGCCGCGCGATGGGATCGAGGGGGGCGGGCATAACCGGCTGGCACCGAGGCGAGGCCGACGGTGCGAGGCCCGCAGCCCGGCGTTGCTGGGTGCCTCCCCCCACTCTCGGCTTCGCTCGAGGGGGCCCCATCGCCCACCCGTGCCGCCCTGGGGGTCCCCCCAGGCCCTTAAGGCACTGGGGGAGGCACGACTGCCCGCAGCTACGCAGGTGGGGTGCCTGCGGCGGGGCGCGTTGAGGTGGCCCCGCCCTTCGGCGTGGGTTGTGGCTACCGCTTCGGTGTCCTCAGCAGCGCCCCGATGTGTGCCGCCGCCGTCGACAGGTGGCGGCGGGCCTCGCGGAGTTGGTCCGCGGTGACGCCGTGGTCGCGGGCCGCGTCGCGGATGTCGTCCCGGAAGCGGTCGAGGAGGCGGTCCAGGTCGCGGGCCGGGTCGCCGGTGGAGGCTGTGTCGTGGGCCCAGGCCGGCTTGTAGTCGGCCGGGAAGTCCTCCGGCGTCGTCGAGTGCTCCGGCTCCGTGGTCGACTTGGCGGCGTTGCCGCGGCCGAAGCCGAGGTCCTTGCCGAACTCCATGCCGAAGTCCTTGCCGAACTCGCCGAACTCCTTGGCCAGTTCCGTCAGGCCCTCGCGCACTCCCGTCGGCCAGTCGCCCCGGGCGAAGTGGTCCTGCACCTGCTCCTGGACCCGCTGGGCGATGCGCTGCACCTCTTCCTGCGCCTGCGCCCGGGCCCGGTCCTGCGCCTCCTTGGCCTGGCGCCGGGCCCGCTGGGCCTCCTCGCGCGCCCTGCGGCTCTCGTCCTTGGCGCGCCGGGCCTGTTCCTTCCACTCCTGCTTGACCCGGCGCATCTCCTCCTTGGCGAGGCGCCAGGCTTCCTTCTCGCCGTAGTCACCGTAGTCGCCGAAGTCCCCGGCGGCGCCGCGGCCCTGGGCGCCCTTGCGGGCCTCGGTCGCCGCCGCCCGCATCTCGCGCCGCAGGTCGCCCGCCGCGCCGCGTACATCGGCCTGGATCTCGGCGGCCAGTTCCGCCACCGACTCGCGGATCTCCAGCTCCAGGTCGGCCAGTTCGCCGCTGCGGTCGGCCAGTTCGGCACGGCCCGCGTCCGTGATGGCGTACACCTTGCGGCCGCCCTCGGTGGTGTGCGTGACCAGGCCCTCGGCCTCCAGCTTGGCCAGGCGCGGGTACACAGTGCCCGCCGACGGTGCGTACAGCCCCTGGAAGCGTTCTTCGAGGAGGCGGATCACTTCGTAGCCGTGGCGCGGGGCCTCGTCGAGCAGCTTCAGCAGGTAGAGGCGGAGGCGGCCATGAGCGAAGACGGGGGGCATGTCAGAGCACCTTCTTGTCGGTCGAACCGTCGGCCGGGGCGCTGGACGGGGTCGTGCCCTCGCTCCGGCCGGACGCCGAATTGTCCCCCGAGTCGTCCTGTGGACCGTCCGTCGGCCCGTCCCACGGCCCGTCCTCCACCGGCGGGCGGCGCAGCAGGGCGATGGAGCCGGAGACGGTCGTGGCCTTCAGCCGGCCGCTGCCCGTGCCGAGGCGGCCGGTGATGCGCTTGGCGCCCCACTGGCCGGTGACCCGGAGGTCCTCGAAGGCGTTGGAGACCGCTCCGCTCGCGGTGTTGGCCTCCACCTCCGCGTCCGCCGGATGCGGCAGCCGGATGGCGATCTCGCCGGAGACACTGGTCAGGCTCACGTCGGTGGGGCTGCCCGCCGGGTCGAGGTCGACGATCATCGATCCGCTCACCGAGTCCGCCTTGACGGAGGAGCCGGCGCCCTCGACGACGGTGAGATCACCGGAGACGGAGTTGAAGCGCAGGTCGCCGGAGAGGGCCTGGGCCTCCACGTTCCCGGAGACGGTGTCCGCGCGGACCGGGCCTGCGAGCCCCACGAGTGTCGTGTCCCCGGAGACGCCCTTCACCTCTGCGCGCCCCTCGACGCCGGAGACCACGGCGGCGGCGCTGACCACGCCCACCTCGACGCGCGTGCTCACCGGGACCGCCAGTGAGACGACGGCGCTGCGGCGCCAGCCCTTGCGGTCGAGCCACTTCAGGAAGCCCTTCCACGGCAGGTCCTCGTACGCCACGGTGAGTGTGCCGCCCTGCTGGGTGACCACCAGGGGCGGTCCCTCGATCTCACTGACCTCCAGGCGGGCGGAACCTTCGTCCGTCCCCACCACGTTCACCGTTCCGTCGACGATGCGCACGTGAAGTTCGCGCACGGGGTCGTCGAAGGTGAGCTTGCTCGGCTCGGCGACGGACCACTCGGACATGGTGCTGACCTCCTCGACCTGCCGGGCCGCACGCGGGACCGGATGGACGGACCTCGACACGCCATATCGCGTCTTCCGTAAAACACGATATATCGTGGGCGCGGGAAGTCAAGACACTCGTTCTGGCGATCGCCCGTCTACGAACCGGGACAAATGTCCTAGCGTGTGAGCATGTCGACGGAAGAGTTCCGGGCCGATGCCCGGGCCGATCCCGTGGCCCCCGGTGCCCTGCTGCTCTGCCGGGCGCACGCCCAGGCCGTGGCCCCCGCCGCCCGTCTGCTGCGGGCCCGGATGGTGCTCACCCGGGCCGGCGAGAACTGGAGCGTCCTCGTTCCCGAGGGCGGGCCCTGGCTGGACGGCACCGAGCCCGTCGACCGGGTGCTCACCGGCTGGGCCACCGCTCTCGCCGTCGGCGCCCCCTGGCCCGTACTCGCCCTGTGGTGGGACGCGGACCGCGCCGGTTACACACTCGCGTCCGGCTTCCGACGCCCGGTCGGCTACGTCTGGCTCTCGGGCGGCACCCCGGTCGGCGAGGACGAGGCCATGCACACCTTCGCCGGGTGCCTCGGGCTGGACCCGGTCCTCGACGTGCAGTCCCTGGACCGCCTGACGAAACCCGACCCCTCGGCCGACGCCCCGGCCCGCCTGCGCGGTCTGCTCGCCGTGCTCACGCGCGCGGGAGTCTGTCTGCCGGCAGGCCTCAGCCCCGGCGAATCCGCCGACCGCCTCCGTGAGGCCGCCCGCGCCCAGCCGGATGCCCGCACGGTCGAGGGGGCGGGCCGGCACGCGGCGTCCCGCACGGAACCCGACGCCGGGGGCGGCCGCCTCGGCCCGTACCTCCCCTGGTCCGGCGACCCCAGGGCCCGCGCGCTCGCCCTCGCCCAGGTCGCCGCGGGCCTCCCCCTCACCGCCTGGGGCCTACGCCATCACAGCGGCGGCTGGACCACGGCGGGGGCGCTCCTCCTGGCCCACGGCACACTGGGCCTGGCGTACGACCTGGGCCGACCTCGCGACTGACGGCCGAGCAGGCTGACCAGGCTGCAAAAAGGCCGAGCGGGCCGACAAACCCAGAGCGGGGCGCCGCTTGGGCACCCCGCACTCACCTCGGACGGAACCTACTCCTCGTCCTCGTCGTCCAGCCGTGCCAGCCACGTCGCCAGCCGCTCCACCGGTACCTCGAAGTCGGGGTTCAGGTCGACGAAGGTCCGCAGTTGCTCGGCGAGCCACTCGAACGTGACCTCTTCCTCGCCGCGCCGCTTCTCCAGTTCTTCGATGCCTCGGTCGGTGAAGTACATGTCCTCAGAATATGCGCCACTCGGCCGGTCGGGGGACTCGCACCGGAACCGTCCGTACGGCTAGCCTCGTCGCAGCTCAAGTGTGGTCCGGCTGCGGCCGGTTGGACGGGACGCAAGCTCGACGGGGGAGCGGCATGAGTCACATCCAGGACATCGAACTGCCCGACGGCACGGTCATCACCGCCCGGATCGGCAGCGCGGACGCCTACGGGGAGCAGGAGGACGTCGGCTTCACCGACGCCGCCCTCGCCAAGGTCGAACAGCTCCAGGAGCTGATCAAGGCCGTCGGCGGCACCGTGCTCGACGCCGCGCGCTCGGCCCGGCCCGACGAGGCCGCCATCAGCTTCGGGGTGGAGCTGACCGCCAAGGAGGGGCTCGCGGTCGCCGTGCTCGCCAGGGGAGAGGCCAAGGCCTCGCTGCAGGTCACGCTGACGTGGCAGTTCGACCGGCAGCCCGCCCAGGCCCCCGCCGCGCCGGACCCGGCCGCGCATGACTGAGCGCACCGAACGCCTGCACGCCCTGGCCAAGGCCGCCACCGTCCACCTGCTGCCCGCCGACGGCGACGACAAGCCGCTGTGGGGCAGCGGATTCCTGGTCGCCCCGGGCTGGGTACTGACCGCCGCCCATGTGGTGCGCCCGCACCTCGCCGCCCGTCGTGACCTGACCTTCCGGGTGTGCGGCGAGGGCGTCGACGCCGAGGCCCGGCTCGAGGCCTGGCTGCTCACGCACCCGGAGCGGCCCGTCGTACCGCTGGAGGAGGACCTGGCCCTGGTGCGGCTCGCGGGCGACGCCGACGAGCACCAGCACGAGTGCGTGTGGCTCGCCGACCGGGACGTACGGCACTCCGGTGCCGTCAAGGTGTACGGCTACCACCCGGAGCCGCCGCACACCCACGCGCGCGCGGTGGACGCCGAGATCAACGGCCATGAGGACGGCTACGGACTGATCATCAAGCCCGACATCGACTTCCCGGCCGGAGTCTCCGGCGGTCCGCTGCTCGACCCGGACACCGGAGCCGTGGTCGGACTGGTCAAGTCCCGTCGCCGGCAGCAGGACGGCGGGAAGGCGGTCGCCATTTCGGCGCTGCGCCGCTTCGGACAGACGTACCGCACCGTCATGGCCGCACACGACCGGTGGCACGGCACCGAGCCGCTCTCCGAGAGTGGGGACAACTGGATCGACCTGCAGTCCGGTCCCGCCGCCGACGGCGGTGAGCGGTGGACGCCGGACGACCGGCGCACCGCACTGCGGCTGCTCGCCGCGCTGCCCGCTCCGCCCGACGCGCCCACCGTGGAGGTCCTCGCGAGCCGCGCCCGCAGCGGCCGGCGGTGGCCGGGGCGAACCCCCGAACTGCAGACCTGGCGCGACGGTTACGGCCTGCTGTACGAGGGCCCGCATCCGCTCGACTCGCTCACCTTCCTGCGCTATCTGAAGTTCGTCGAGGCGTACATACGCTGCCGGGGCGGGGACTGTTCGCAGCTCGCCGACTGGATCGACCGGCGGCTGCGCCGGGATCCGCGCCGGGACATGCACGACTTCGTCCGGGACGCACGCCTCCCCGAAGCGGTCCGGCCCACCGCGGCGGACGGACCGGAGCGCATCGTGATCCCCTACCCCGGCCCGGGCGAGGGCCCCACGGTCGCCGTGCTGCTCGACCCGGTGATCGGCTCGCAGCCCACCCGCTTCTTCTGGCAGATCTGGTTCGACGACGGCGACGGGTCCAATGAACCGGAGCTGTGGCAGACCGACGACTCCGTCCACGGCTACCTCCCCGGCGAACTCGTCCAGGCCCTGCGCGGCCCGCTGAGCGAACTGCTGCGCGCCAAGGACCGCGCCGACCTGCCCGTACCGCTCGAAGTGGCCCTGCCCGCCGAGTACTTCGACACCGCCGTGCACCGCTGGCGGTTCGACGACATCGCCCAGCTCGACGACACCGCACACCTCGGCGCACGCCGCCGCGTGGTGCTGCGCTCCCTCGCACGCCGGGGAGAACCGGACAAACTGTGGGCCGAACGCTGGCAGGCCATGACCGCCCAGCAGCGCTTCACCGGCTGGCGCACCCCGCAACGCGGCGTCGCATCCAGCGCCGGCAGCTATCGCGACGCGGCCTTCGACCACATCCCCGTGATGTGCCGCCCCGCCGGGCGCGGACCGGGCCGGACCGCGATGAAGCTCGCCCTGGAGAACGGGCACGGTGTGGCCCTCTGGCACATCGACGGCCACGCCACCCGCACCTGCGCCGAGGCGTGCGACACCCTCCACGCCAAGGCGGAGGAACTCCTCGGCACCCTCGGCTCGCTGGCCGAACTCCCCGACCGGCTGCGCCACCTCCGCCAGGACATCAGCGAACACTGCGCGGACCGCGCCTGGGCCGAGCCGCTCGCACTCCTGTACGACGATCCGCGGCGTCCGCTGCCCGCGGAGGAGACCGAGACCCTGGACGCCCCGCTGTGAGCACTCCGGAGAACATCCGCGGCGGATGGCCGAAAACAGCCATGTGGCAGGCCTGTCCTGGGTACATTTCCAGGGGCCCGTTGTGGGTGCACAACGCCCCCGTCGGCCAGGACGTGGACCACCACCGACCGTCGACGAGGAGCGCCTCATGAGCGAG
>NZ_JBQQCE010000454.1:0-7980 GCF_052245645.1 Streptomyces sp. KR55
TGGGCATGGGTTCCCCCCTTGGGGGGAGGCACCCCGTCACGCCGACAGCTCCTCCCGCAAGGCATCCCGCAACCGTGCCGCCCGCTCCGAAACCTCCGCCGGCCCCAGGTGCACGGCACGGTCGGCCCACCGCTGCCCCTCCGCCAGCTCCCCCCGACGCGCGTAGACGAGGGCCAGCCGCAGCGCCGCCCGCCCGTGCCCCGCGTCAGCGGCCCGCGTCCACCACACGGCAGCCTCCGGCTCACTCCCCTCCCGAGCCAACAGCAGCCCAAGGTTGAACGCCCCGTTCCGCGACCCGGCCTCGGCCGCCTCCCGGTACCACCGAGCCGCCTCGACCACATCACCGCGCGCCGCGGCCAGCATCCCGACCCGCACCTGCGCTCTGCGATGCCCTTGATGAGCCGCCCGCTCGTACCACTCCTCGCACTCGGACTTCTCGTGCACCGACTCCCCCAGCTCATGCTGAGGAGCCGGCGGCCGCCGAGCGTCGAGCAGGGCCGCCAGCCGGTAGGCGGCTTCCGCACTCCCTCCACCGGCCGCACGCCGAAGATGCCGCTCGGCGTCCAGCTCGTCCCCCTCCCGCAGTCGCGCGATCCCGACCTGCAGCGCGGCTTCGATGTGCCCGGCGGCGGCGGCCCGCTCGTACCACCGCAGCGCGGCCGCGTCCTCGCCCCGTCCGGCATACAGAATCCCCAGGTTGAACGCGGCGTCCACGCTCCCCGCCTCCGCGGCCTTGGAGAACCACGGCTCGGCCCCGGTCTGGTCCCCGCCCTGGAGCAGCAGGATCGCGAGCGCGTTCGCCGCCTCCCGGTGCCCGGCGTACGCCGCGCGCCGGTACCACTGCTCGGCCTGTGTGGTCCGCCCCTGCTCGGCGCAGAGCAGCCCGAGGTTGTAGGCCCCGTTGACGTCACCGGCGTCCATCGCGGCCCGGTACCAGCGCTCGGCGGTCTGGGTCTGCCCGCGCTCGGCGTGCAGCGCGCCCAGTGCGTTGGCCGCGTTGCCGTCGCCCTCCTGCGCGGCGCGCAGCCACCAGACGGCGGCGCTCTCCTCGTCCCCGGCGTCCCGGAGCAGGAACCCGAGCGCGCAGGCGGCGCGCGCCTCGCCGTCCTTGGCGGACGTCAGGTACCAGCGCCCGGCCTCCTTCAGCTCGCCGCGCTTCTCGAGGATCGCCCCGAGGTGCAGCGCGGCCCGGCGGTGGCCGCGTGCGGCGGCCTGCCGGTACCACTGTTCGGCCTCCGCCTCCGCAGGCGGCTCGACACCGTTGTCAGACCCGGCCCCGCCCTCCTGTGCCGCCCGGCGATCAAGCGTGCGCGCCAGCCGGTACGCCGCTTCCCGGTGGCCCCGCTCGGCGGCGACCCGCATCCACTGCTCGGCGTCGGCGTCGGCGCGGTGCTCCAGCAGGTCGGCGAGGGCGTAGGCGCCCAGGACGTGTCCCTGTTCGGCGGACTGGCGCAGCCAGTACTCGGCGGCGGGTTCGTCGCCGCGTTCGCGGTGGTGCCGCCCGAGGGCGTGCGCGGCGGCCGCGCTGCCGGCGACGGCGGCGATCCGCCACCACCCGGCGGCTTCGTCGGCGTACCCACGCTGATGCAGCAGGACGCCCAGGTTGTTGGCGGCGGCGCGGTCGCCCTCGGCGGTCGCGGCGCGCAGATGGGGTTCGGCTCCGTCGAGATCGCCGCGGCGCAGCAGCATGGCGCCGAGGACGCTCATCGCCTCGACGTCACCGGCCTCGGCGGCGAGCCGCTGACGCGCCTCCTCGGCCGCTTCGCCGGTTTCGTCCCGGGTCTCCTCCTGGCCGGAAGGCTGCACAAATCGCCCTGTCTCGAACAGAGTTGCCTTGTCCCCCATAACGTCCATCGTCGCACCACCTGCAACCTGGGTACACCTGGTATACCGCAGCCAGTGAGGTCACTTCAGCGTTTTGTCGACATGCCCACAGAGAGATAAGTCAAACACAGTTCTGCCAACTCCCCACGGCGGCACGGCGATACGACACGTCGGCACATGCGTTCGCACACCACGAAGGCCCGGATCCTTGGAGGATCCGGGCCTTCGACTTCAGTAGCGGGGACAGGATTTGAACCTGCGACCTCTGGGTTATGAGCCCAGCGAGCTACCGAGCTGCTCCACCCCGCGTCGTTGTTCTGCAACCGTATCACGACGCGGGGAGAGCTTTACCAACTGCTTCGATCAGCTGCTTTTCGATCAGCTGCTTCGATCAGCTGCTGTTCGGACTGCTGGTGGGGCTGGGACTGCCAGAGGGGCTGGGACTCTTGGTGGGCTTGGGACTGCTGTTGTCACCGCCACCGCCCGTGTTGCCAGCCTGCGACTGCGCCTCCTCGGCCCGCTTCAGCGCCTCCTCCAGGTCCTCCTGGGCCCTGCCGTAGGCTTCCCAGTCGTTGTTCTTCAGGGCTTCCTGGCCGGCCTCGAAGGCCTTCTGGGCGTCGCTGAGCGCTTCCTGGACCGTGGGGTTGTCCGATGTCGGCGGCGGTGCCGTGTCCTCACCTTCGCCCTCGTCCGGTGGTGTCGGGGTCGAACCCTCCGCCCCGAAGACCTTGTTGAGGGCCTGGTCGAGAGTGTCCTCGAAGGCGGTGTTGCCGCCATAGGACACCAACACCTTGCGCAGCAGCGGGTACTTCAGTCCGCCACCGCGTACGTAGACCGGCTCCACGTACAGCAGTCCGCCGTTCAGTGGCACCGTCAGCAGGTTGCCGTACTCCACTTCCGAGTCGCCGCCTCTCAGCAGCCGGATGGACTCGGCGATGTCCTGTTCGGAGTTGAACTGGCTCTGGACCTGTTTGGGTCCGTTGACCGTCGTGCTGGTGGGCAGTTTCAGGATTCTGATCTTGCCGTAGCCGCTGGTGCCCGCCTCGGCGTCGACCGACATGAACGCGCTGAGATTGTCGCGCCCGTTGGGCGTGAACGTCGTCGTCAGCGAGAACGCCTGTTCCTTCTGGTCGGGCATCTTCATGCTCAGGTAGTACGGCGGCACCGCGTCGCCCGACTTGTTGGTCGGGTCGTCCGGCACCTGCCACACCTCGCTGCCGCTCAGGAACGTGTCGGCGTCCTTGACGTGGTAGCGGGTGAGCAGCTCGCGCTGGACCTTGAACAGGTCCTGCGGGTAGCGGAGATGGGCCATCAGCGAGTTGCTGATCTCGCTCCGCGGCTCCACCGTGTCGGGGAACGCCTTCATCCAGGTCTTCAGGACCGGGTCCTGGGTGTCCCACTGGTAGAGCTTGACCTCGCCGGTGTACGCGTCGACGGTCGCCTTCACCGAGTTGCGGATGTAGTTGACCTGGTTCTGCTGGGCCACCACCGCGCGCTGGTCGTTGGTCGCGGTCAGCGAGTCCGCCGTGGTGGTACCGAGGGTCGTACGGGAGGCGTACGGGTATCCGTTCGTCGTCGTGTACGCGTCGACGATCCACTGGATCTTGCCGTCCACCACCGCCGGGTAGGCGTCGCCGTCGATGGTCAGCCACGGGGCGACCGACTCGACGCGCTCCTTGGGGGTGCGGTTGTACAGGATCCGCGAACCCTCGCCGATCGCGCCGGAGTACAGGATCTGCGGCTCGTTGAGCGCTACCGCGTACGCGGCCCGGTTTATCGGGTTGGCGAGGTTGATCCCGCTCTTGCCCTCGTAGCTGTAGGTCTTCTCACCGCTGTCGTCGGAGTAGTCGATCTCCTTCTGGGGACCGCCGACGATCGAGTAGGTGTTGGTCTTCTCGCCGTAGTAGATCCGCTGCTCGTAGCTGCCCAGCTGGCCCTTGGACGGCAGGTCGGACTCGGTGAAGACCGGGCGGCCCTCGGAGTCGGCGGTGGTGCCCTTGGCGGCGACCACACCGTATCCGTGGGTGTAGCGGAAGTGGTTGTTGATCCAGTTCTGCTTGTCGATGCCCGCGTAGTTCAGCTCGCGCAGACCGATGACCGTGTCCTGGTCCTTGCCTTCCGCGCTGTAGCGGTCGACGTCCAGATTGGTCGGGAACGCGTAGTACTTCCGCATCTGTTGGAGCTGCTGGAACGTCGGCGAGACGATGTTCGGGTCCATGATGCGGATGCTGGCCGTGGAGTCGACGTCGTTGCGCAGCTTGGTCGCGTCCTCGGTGTTGCTCGTGCCCGAGTACTCGGTGACCTGGGTGCCCTCGATGCCGTACGCGTCACGCGTCGCCTTGAGGTTCTTCGCGACGTACGGGGCTTCCTTGGCCTGCTCGTTCGGCTGGACCTGGAACTTCTGCACGATCGCCGGGTACAGCCCGCCGATGAGGATCGCCGAGAGCACCATCAGGCCGAAGCCGATGAGGGGCAGCTGCCAGGTGCGCCGCCAGATGGTGGCGAAGAACAGCAGGGCGCAGATGACGGCGATGCAGAACAGGATCGTCTTGGCCGGCAGATAGGCGTTGGCGTCGACGTACCGCAGGCCCGTCCAGTTGTCCGTCGCCTTGAAGTCGCTGGACTTGACCGCGAGGCCGTACCGGTCGAGCCAGTACGCGACCGCCTTCAGCGCGACGAAGATGCCGATGAGCACCGACAGGTGTCCGGTCGCGGCGGCCGTGGCGCGCGCGCCGGGACTGGTGATGCGCAGCCCGCCGTACAGGTAGTGGGTGAGCGCGGCGGCGATCACGGAGAGGATCGCGGCGGCGAAGCCGAAGCCGAGCAGGAACCGGTACCAGGGCAGGTCGAAGGCGTAGAAGGCGACGTCCAGCTGGAACTGGGGGTCCTTCTGCCCGAAGGGCACGCCGTTGACCCACATCAGCCAGGTGCGCCACTGGCCGGACGCGGACGCGCCCGCGATCAGGCCCACCAGGGCAGTGATCCCGAACAGCAGCCACTTCTTGTAGGGCGCGATGCCCATCCGGTAGCGGTCGAGGCTCTGCTGCTCCATCGACATCGCGCTCAGCGGCGGGCGCAGCCGGTGGGCCAGCCAGATGTTGAATCCGACGGCGACGGCCATGAGCAGGCCGAAGACGAAGAAGAGTCCGATCTTGGTCCACAGGGTGGTGGTGAAGACGGACGAGTAGTTCACCGACCGGTACCAGAGCCAGTCCGTCCAGAAGCCCGCGAACATGGTGAACGCCATGCCGAGCACGGCAAGGACGCCCAGTGTCATGAGCAGGGTCCGGACTCGCCGGGACGGGCGGCCCACTCTGATCCGTGGCCCCGTCGGGCCTCCGCCGCGGTCCGGCATCTGGAAAGCCAAGGTGGCACCTCGAAAATCGCTGTTGGTCTGTCAGGCCCTGTGTTCGCGGGCCGTTCGATGGGCCCCGTGATCGTAGGCCCTCACCTATGCAACTTACTCACGCTTTACTCGGTTCCCGATTCCGGCCGGGAACGAGGCAGGATTGTGACCATGTCCAACACTCCCATGGCAGCGAGCCCGCTCACCCGGGCCGTACTCGAGATCGACGAGTACGCCTCCGGCCTCGGCTGGGACCAGCCCGCCCGCCTTTTCGCCCTTGTAGACACCGCGCAGCTGCGGGCCCAGGAACCCGCGCTCGCGACGCAGCTCGGCCTGGGGGACGAGCAGGAGGCCGCCGGTCTCACCCCGATCGAGCAGGACGAGGTTCCAACGGACAAGCCGCTCGACGAGTTCCTCGGCACGATCGCCTGGCCCGATGCGGTGGCCGGCTGTGCGCTGACGGTGGAGCGGCTGATGCTGCCGCCGTCCGCGGAGGCGCAGGTTCCGGAGGACCTGGACGAGGCCGCGCTCGCGAAGTGGGTGGCGCGGCACCCGGAGCGCCAGGAGGTCCGGATGACGGTCGCCGTCCTGCGGGACGGCGCGCGTGAGTCGGCGCTGCGGCTGCGGGAGAAGGACTCGCCGACGGAGGTTCTCACCGGCTCGGAGCTGGTGCCGGGTCTGGCGCAGGCGCTGGCGGCGACGTTCGAGGACTGAGGTCTACCTGTACGGCACTGGGGGGCGCCTTTGATCGTGCGGGCGCCCCCCGGCCGCGCGTGAGCCCTGTTGTTCAGCCCTTGGTGGTGCACTTAGGCAGGTCGGCGGTGTCGCCGCTGCGGATGTCCGCGAGGGCGTCGAGCGCGTCGTCGATGGTGTTCACCTTGACGAGCGTGAGACCGCTGGGGGTGTCCTCGGCGGCGGACGCGCAGTTGTCGGCGGGCGTCAGGAAGTACTGGGCGCCCTTGCTGCGTGCGCCGACGGTCTTCATCTCGATGCCGCCGATGGGGCCCACCTCGCCTTCGTCGTCGATGGTGCCGGTGCCGGCGACGAACGAGCCGCCGGTGAGGCTGCCCGGGGTGAGCTTGTCGTAGATGCCGAGCGCGAACATCAGGCCGGCGCTGGGGCCGCCGACGTCGGCGAGCTTGATGTCGATGGTGAACGGGAACGTGTGGTCCGTGCCCGCGGAGATGCCGACGATGGCGCGCTTCTTGCCGGTGTCGTCGGAGGTCGTGGTGGTGATCGTGACCTTCTCGGTCTTCGTCGCCGTCCGGTTCTCCTTCTCGGCGGCGGCCTGCTCCTTGGCGGGCACGATCGTGAAGACGACGTCCTCGCCAGGCTTGTGCCTGGTCACCAGGTCGGCGACGTCGGCGGGCGCCTTCACCGTCGTACCGTCGACGGCCTTGATCACATCACCGGCGTGCAGCCTGCCCTCGGCCTGGGAGTCCTTGACCACGGTGGAGACGATCACCCACGACTTCACCGGTACGTCCAGTTCCTTCAGGGCGGCGACTTTGGCGCTCTCCTGGGACTGGCTGAACTCCTCGGCGTTCTCCTGGGTGGACTCCTCCTCGGTCTTGCCGTCCGGGTAGAGCGTGTCGTGCGGGACGACCTTGTTGTCGTGCGCGAGCCAGCCGTAGACGGCCTCGACGAGGTTCATGCGGTAGTCGGCGCTGGTGACGCGGACGGTGGTCATGTTGAGGTTGCCGGTCGTCGGATAGATCTTGCGGCCGGAGATCTGCAGCACCGGCTCGCCGTCGTGGTCCCCGAGGGTGTTCACCGTGGGCCCCGGGGACATCTCCGAGTACGGCACGGGGATGAGTACTCCCGCGCACAGAAGCGCGATCAGCATCAGGGTGGAGGCGAGCATCGTCGCGGTGCGGCGTGGCATGGAACGACAGTACGGGACGCTTCTGTCAGCGCACCGTCAGGGCAGCCTGGCGGTCACGGGCTGGTGCGGGACTTCTCCATGGCCTCACGGAAGCGCGCGTACCCGTCCAGCTCGGGGCCGTCGCTGCGCGCCCTGCGGGTCCGGTTGGCCCAACTGCCCCACAAGCCTGCGGCGATCGCAGCCACAAGCGGAATCAGCAACCAGGCGAGCGCCGCCATGCCGACCTCCCAACCCGATGAGCGTCTGCGACTGACCGATCAGCAGATTAACCGTCTGCACCGACAACGCTCACGTCAGGGGTGCGGTTACGCAACCGGAAGGGTTAACGGGGCCCACAGATTTCAGCAGGCGCCCACCCGTCGCCCGACCACCACCCCTCAACGACGGCGCTACGCGCCGACCCATTCTTCGGTTCCGTCCGAAAACTTCTGGTGCTTCCAGATCGGCACCTCGTGCTTGAGGTCGTCGATGAGCTTGCGGCAGGCCTCGAAGGCCTCCCCGCGGTGCGGACACGACACGCCGACGACGACGGCGAGGTCCCCGATCTTCAGATCCCCCACACGGTGCACGGCCGCCAGCGCCCGCACCGGGAACTCGGCGACGACCTTCTCGGCGATCCGCCGCATCTCGGCCTCGGCGGTCGGGTGGCAGGAGTATCCGAGCTCGTCCACGTCGGCTCCCCCGTCGTGGTTCCGCACGGTCCCCACGAACAGCGCGGTCCCGCCGGCGGCGTCGTCCCCGACGGCCCGGAAGACCTCGTCGAGGGAGAGCGGTGTCTCACGGATACCGATCAGCTTGATGGGATCCTGCGCGCCCTGCTCACCGGGATGATCGTTCATGGCTGCCATGGCTCCATCGTGCCTCACGCCTCAGACACTACGAAATGGCGTTTTCATCACGCACGCACGTGCGCAGGGACCAACGT
>NZ_JBQQCE010000455.1:0-7959 GCF_052245645.1 Streptomyces sp. KR55
GCGGCGTGGGGGGCGTAGGAGACATACAGGGAATCGCAGCCGACGACCAGGCCGTTGGGGATCCACAGGCCCAGGTAGGTGAGGCGGCGCGGGCGCGAGGACCACAGGAAGGCGTTGGTGCGCCAGGTCGCCGCGACCGAGAGGCGGCCCGAGGAGCGGGACGGGCGGTCGGTCAGACCCAGGCGGTAACCCAGGGCCTCCATCAGGTACAGCGCCGCCGCGAGGAGCAGACAGGTGCGCGGGGACAGGAGCGCCAGGAGCGCGCCGCCCGTCGCGAAACCGATGACCTGCATCAGCCCGGAGGCCATGTTGAACACCGAACGCCCCAGCACGAAACCGTCCTTGGGGAGGATCTCGTTCAGCAGCCCCCCGGTCACTCCCCCGCCCAGCGACGCGATCAGGCCCTGCACGAGTACGACGCCGAAGACCGCCCAGATCGGCAGTCCGGGCAGGGCCAGCACCGCCGTGAGGGCCGCGAAGGCGAGACCCATCCCGGCCAGCGTCGACCGAGGGCGCAGCCGGTCGGCGCCCGAGAGCAGGAAGGTCGCGCCCAGCACCTGCGCCAGCTGCGGCCCGAACATGCTCATCGCCGACAGCAGCGGCGAGTCGGTGGCCCGGTAGACCAGCGTGGCGAGCGACAGACCGCCGATCGTCAGGGCCGCGTTGTAGGCAGCGTAGGAGAGGAAGAAGGGGGTGAACTCCGGGGTGCGGAAGAGGTCGCGGTAGCTGCGCATGCACGGGAGTCTCGGAGCCGCCGGGAGGAGATCGTTATTGTTTCGCTCGTCGGCGAAACCTCGGGGGCGCTCATGGGTTGGTGGCAGCTCAATGCCGACACCCTCGCCCGCAGCCGGTTCACGCTCTCCCCGTTCGCCGAGACCTTCGCGAGCCTGAAGCTGCTGCACGCCGGCACCGGCGCCCATCCCGGCGAGGAGGCCTGGCTGCGCGCCCACCTGCCCGGCTACCGCGCGCTCCTCGCGGCCGACCCGGTGACCGCGCAGCTCGTCCGCGCCGGGCTCGGCAAGTCCTGGATCGCCGACTTCCTCGCCCCTCTCCCATGCGACGGGGAGCCCCTCGAGGAGACACTGGCCCAGGTGCGTGCGACCGACCCCGCCGAGGCCCGCGCCAACCTCCGCGTCTCCCTCCCCGGCCCCCTCCCCGCCGCCCTGGAACGGGACGACCTGCCGGACCGGGCGGCCGCGCTCCTGGAGTACGTCTGGACGCAGACCGTACGGCCGTACTGGGACCGTCGGCGGCGCATCCTGGAGGCGGACGTGGTCGCCCGGACCGCGCAGGTGAGCCGGGGCGGTTGGGCGGCCGTACTGGACTCCCTGAAGCCGGGGCAGACGCGCTGGCTCGGCGACAACCGGCTCCAGGTGAACGTGCACGAGTACCCGCCCCGCGATATTTCCGGCGCCGAACTCGTCCTCGTGCCGGTCACGCCAGGGCACGGCTGGGTGTATTGGGAGATACCGAAGCGGTACGCCATCGTCTACGGCTGCGCGGGCGCCCTCGCCGACCCCGGCGCCCGGCTCGTGCCCGCCAGCCTCGGCGCGCTGCTCGGCACCGCGCGGGCCGGGGTGCTCGTCCTGCTGGACTCCCCCCTGAGCACCAGCCAGCTCGTCGCCGTGACCGGGCAGGGACTGGGCTCCGTCGGCCGGCATCTGCGGATCCTGCTGGACGCGGGGCTGGTGCAGCGGCGGCGGGCGGGACGGTCGGTGCTGTACTCGCGCACGGCGGCCGGGGAGGTGCTCGTGAAGGCGGCGGGACCGGGCCACGGGCCCGACACCTACCGGAGCTAGCATCCGCTTATGACTGCTGACACCAACGCATCCCCCCTCGACGTCGAGATCGGCGCCCTCCAGGGCGGTTCCGCGGACCTCTCCCAGTACACCGGCAAGGCCGTGCTCGTCGTGAACGTGGCCTCCAAGTGCGGGCTGACCCCGCAGTACGCGGGTCTGGAGAAGCTCCAGGAGCAGTACGCGGAGCGCGGCTTCACCGTGCTCGGAGTGCCCTGCAACCAGTTCCTCGGCCAGGAGCCCGGCACCGCCGAGGAGATCGCCGAGTTCTGCTCCGCGACGTACGGCGTGACCTTCCCGATGACCGAGAAGGTCGAGGTCAACGGGGACGGACGGCATCCGCTGTACGACCGCCTGGTCGGCTTCGCCGACGCCGAGGGACACAGCGGCGACATCCGCTGGAACTTCGAGAAGTTCCTGATCGGCCGGGACGGCACGGTCGTCGCCCGCTTCTCGCCGCAGACCAAGCCGGAGGCGGCGGAGCTGGTGGCCGCCGTGGAGTCGGCGATCCAGTAACTCCCGCAGGAGGTACGGCGGTTGCCGGGGCGTTCCCGGCAACCGCCGCCGCGTGTCAGTCGCGTGCCTCGGCCAGCAGCTTCTGGATGCGGGTGACGCCCTCGACGAGGTCCTCGTCACCGAGGGCGTACGACAGCCGCAGGTAGCCCGGCGTACCGAAGGCCTCGCCCGGTACGACCGCCACCTCGGCCTCCTCCAGGATGAGTTCGGCCAGCTCGACCGAGCTCTGCGGCCGCTTGCCGCGGATCTCCCTGCCGAGCACGCCCTTGACCGACGGGTACGCGTAGAAGGCGCCCTCGGGCATCGGGCAGATGACGCCGTCGATCTCGTTGAGCATCGGGACGATCAGGTTGCGGCGGCGGTCGAAGGCCTCACGCATCAGGGCCACGGCGGAGAGGTCGCCGGAGACGGCGGTGATCGCAGCGGCCTGGGCGACGTTGTTGACGTTCGAGGTGGCGTGCGACTGGTGGTTCGTCGCGGCCTTCACGACGTCCTCGGGGGCGATGATCCAGCCGACCCGCCAGCCCGTCATGGCGTAGGTCTTGGCGAGGCCGTTGACGACGATGCACTTGTCGCGCAGCTCGGGGACGAGGACCGGAAGCGACGTGAACTGGGCGTCGCCGTACACCAGGTGCTCGTAGATCTCGTCGGTCAGCACCCACAGGCCGTGCTCGACGGCCCAGCGGCCGATCGCCTCGACCTCGGCCGCGCTGTAGACCGCGCCGGTCGGGTTGGACGGGGAGACGAAGAGGAGGGCCTTGGTCTTCTCCGTGCGGGCCGCCTCCAGCTGCTCGACGGTGACCTTGTAGCCGGCCGTCTCGTCGGCGACGACGTCGACGGGGACGCCGCCGGCGAGGCGGACCGACTCCGGGTACGTCGTCCAGTACGGGGCGGGGACGACGACCTCGTCGCCCGGGTCGAGGATCGCGGCGAAGGCGTTGTAGATGGCCTGCTTGCCGCCGTTGGTGACCAGGACCTGGGACGGGGCGACCTCGTAGCCGGAGTCGCGGAGCGTCTTGGCGGCGATGGCCTTGCGCAGCTCGGGCAGTCCGGCCGAGGGCGTGTAGCGGTGGTTGGCCGTGTCGCGGCAGGCGGCCACGGCGGCCTCGACGATGTAGTCCGGGGTGGGGAAGTCGGGCTCGCCGGCGCCGAAGACGATGACGGGACGCCCGGCGGCCCTGAGGGCCTTGGCCTTGGCGTCCACGGCGAGGGTCACGGACTCGGAGATGGCGGCGACGCGGGCCGAGATGCGGCCCTGGGGCTCGGGGGTTGCAGCGGTCATGGGCGGCAGCATCGCACCGGCCCGAGACGGGCGGCAATGCACGGCCGCCCCTGTTGATCCGCATCCATACCTTTTGCCGGTAACGCCCCTGTGTCGCGTTACGACAGACGCAATCAGGACGGTCGGCGGGCATTGATCTCGGTGCTCCCCGGACCGGAACATGAGTGACGTCCGAGCCGGTCGCACATTCCCGCCCCGGGCACTTCCACCCAGCCCTCCTGGGATTTCTCCGTCCCGGTGTCCGTCGTGCCAGAAAGCGAAACAACGCCATGCCGAGCCGTGCCCGTATCACCGCTTTCCTCTCGCTCGCCCTGTCCGCAGTCACGCTTTCCGCCGGGCTGTACGTCGCCTCCGCGGAGGCGCAGGACCAGACGTCGCCGCAGGTCAACGTAGCGACCTCGGTATCCACCAACGACACCGGCTGGGGCTGAGCCGCACCCCGGAATCCCCCACTCCATTTCTTCTGGAATTCTCCAGGAATCATCCAGGAATCATCCAGGAAAGCGAATCGATGCAGAGCGACGAGACCGGAACAGACGCGCCGCCGCCCGCCACGACTTTCGCGCAGCGCCTCAAGGAACACCGCCGCAATGACGAGTGGAAAAAGGCGCCGCGCCGTATCGAGCAGGCCGAGTGCATCGGCTGCGACTCGTGCATGCGGGCCTGCCCGCCGCAGTTCAGCGCGATCTACAACCACGGCCTCGACGTCGTGATCATCCCCGAGCTGTGCAACGGCTGCGCCAAGTGCGTCCAGGCCTGCCCCGTCGACTGCATCTACCCGGACGACGACTGGCAGCCCACCAGCCAGGCCATGTGGACCTACGTCGAGGGACAGGAGGAGTTCCGTGCAGTCGGCAACTGAGACCCGGCCCAAGGCGGACGCCCACACCAAGCAGTCCGCGCCGGAGAAGAGCCCCAGGCACACGGGGACGACCGTGACCGGCGCCTCCCCCGAGGCCCGCCCCAAGAGCGCCCGGCGCCTCGCCATGGAGGAGGCCCGGCGCAGCAAGCGGCCCAGCCGGGCGGACCGGCAGGCCGGGACCACCCCGCACCCCGACCGCACCCTCGACGACGCCGGGTTCCCGCGGCTGCTCCAGGAGACGCTGACCGCCGCCCGCACCGCGGCGAGCACCCGCGAGATGGTCGACACCCTGGTCACCCTCGGCGGCCGGCTCGACGCCGACACCGCCTGGCAGTCGCTCACCCGCGCGGAGACGGCGGCCGTACGGCTGCTGACCGCGCCCGGCCGCGCTCCCGGCGCCGGTGAGCCGGGCGGGCCCGGAAAGCCACCGGTGGATTCCGCGTTCACCAGCACCCTCGCCCTGTCGCCCCAGGGCCGGCTCGTCGTCACCGTGCCGCAGCGCCGGTCGCTGCCCGCCGAGGCCGCCGCGACCGGGGTCGCCGCCCGGATCTCCTGGAGCCGGGAGGATCTCGCCGAGTACGTACGGTTGTTCGCGGACGTACGCAGGCGCACCGAGCACGAGGTCGCCGAGTGCCGGGCACTGCTGGCGGAGCTCGGGCCGGAGGGCCGTACGACCGCCGTCGACGCGATCCGCGGCGCCGTCTTCCTCGTGCCGCCGGTCATGCTCTACAAGGACGACTCGGTCTTCTCCAACCTGAAGGACGAGAAGAACCTCACCGGCAAGAGCCTGCTGCCCACGCACCCCGACTGCTTCTTCCACCATCTCGACCGGCTGCCGCTGGAGTTGTGGACGGACGAGGAGGCCGTGGTCGTCGCGTGCCTGTGGCTGGCGTACTCCTCGGGCGGCCCCAACCGCGTCGAGAGCTTCAACGGTGTGCAGCTCACGCTGGAGAACGTCACCGACAACTTCCGTACCACCAGGGCCGTTTACCTGGAGGCGGCTCCGGAGCTGGAGATCGAGGAGATACCCGCCGAGGAACTCCCGTCCGTGCAAGCCCTGTTGACCGCGGCCGCGCAGATCGCCGCCGCCCGGGCCCGGCTGGTGGCCGAGCGGCGGATCCACTACGACATCAACGCCACCATCCGCCGCAAGTCGGAGCGGGCGCTGCCGCGCGCCGAGCGTCCCGGGCCGCACGAGCTCGGCGTCTGCGAGCGGCTGGCGGACCTGCTGCCCGGCACGGGACGGGACTTCGCCTCCGTACTGGACGTACTGGACGACGCCTGGCTCGAGGCGCCGCGGGGCGGCTTCGCGACCGGGTTCGAGGCGCTGGTGCACACGACCGTGGACGCCTCCGTCGACCTGTTCGGCGCCGACTTCGCGATGAGCCGCGGCATCCGTTCGCTGCCGAAGCTGATCGACGCGCTCGGCCGGCGGGACTGGGCGGAGATCGTCTCCTGGGAGCTGCCCGACTTCTACTGCTGCGTCGTCCCCTCGGCCCGCGCCTTCGAGCTGCACGGCGGCGACAAGGTGAAGGTCGCGGACTCGGCGTGGGCCATGTCGGCGCGCATGCAGTACAACACCTGGCACGTCATGCCGGGCAACCTGCCCAAGGACCCGGCCGTGCAGGCCCGCGACTTCCTCGCCCCGCACGTCCTGCCGGACCTCGCCGTCCACTCCGACCTGCACCACCGCGGCCATGTCGCCAACCTGATCCGCTTCTCGGCGCGCAGCCCCGAGCCGGTGCGCATCACCGACGAGATCACCTTCAAGAGCCTCACCGACCTGCGCGTGCTGCGCTGCACCGGGGAGCCCTTCGACCAGGCCGACCTCATCGGGGTCACCCATGTCGCCCGGTTCCTGGCCCAGTTGTCCGAGCGGGTCGCCGCGGCCGCCGTCGCCGGGCGCCCGATCGAGGTCACCTCCTTCGACCACCGCTGGCACCGCACCTCCATCGCCGGTCCCGTCCCTTCCCCGGAGAGTCATGTCTGAGCCGCAGCAGGTCATCATCTACGTCAACCTGCGCCGCACCCCACTGGAGCAGCGTTCCGCCCTGTACGCCGCCCACCGCCTCGGCTACGGCGTCGCGCTGATCGCCGACGCGCCGCCGGCGGGGCTGCCCACGGAGATCGTCCGTACGGTCCACCAGGTCGATACCTACGACGACGCCGCGGTGGACGCCGCGGTCGCGGCCATCGCGGCCGAGTTCGATGTCGCGGGCGTCGTCACCTGGTCCGACCCGGCCGTGGAGACGGTCAGCCGGATCGCCCGGAACCTCGGCCTTCCGGCCGCCTCGGAGGAGACCGCGCGCATCGCCCGCGACAAGTTCCTGATGCGGCAGGCGCTCACCTCCGTACGCCCCGACCTGTCCCCGCGCTTCGCCCGCGTCACCACGTGGGAGGAGACCGCCAAGGCGGCCGCCGACCTCGGCTATCCGCTGGTGCTGAAGCCGGCCACGGGCAACGGCAGCAAGGGTATTTACCAGGTGCACGGCGAGGACGAACTCCGCCCCGCCTTCGATCAGTTGACGGCGTACGTCCGCCCGGACGTGGACCGTGTCTTCACCGGGCACGCGGGCGAGATCGTCATCGAGCAGTTCCTGGCCGGCACCGAGCACAGCATCGAGGGCTGGGTGCAGGGCGGGCAGGTCCACATCGCGGGCATCACCGACAAGACCACGACCGAGCCGTACCGCCTCGAAGTGGGCCACGCCTTCCCGACCTCGCTGCCCGAGGCCTCCGTGGCCGCGGTGCACGAGCTGACGCACGCGGTCGCCGAGGGCTTCGGCATGGACGACTGCACGTTCCATCTGGAGGCCATGGTCGGGCCCGACGGCAAGGCGCGGATGGTGGAGTGCGCGGCGCGGGTGGGCGGCGACTTCATCACCTCGCACCTGGTGGGTCTGGCCACGGGCGTCTCCTTCTGCGAGAACACCGTGCGCGTCGCGACCGGGCAGCCCCCGCGGGCGGCGGAGGGCGCCCCCCTCCACTCCGGCCTGCGCAAGCTGCTCGCCCCCGCCGACGGTGTCCTCGCAGGCATCGACGGCGTCGAGGACGCGCTGCGGGTGCCGGGCGTCGAGCACATCGCCGTCGAGCGGACGGTGGGCGCGAAGGTCCAGCTCCCGCCCGCCGACTACATGTCCGGCACCATCGGCGTCATCATCGCCACCGGCGACAGCGCCGCAGCCGTCCAGGCCGCCCTGGACGCGGCCGAGGCCGCGATCACGATCAGGATCTCGGATGCCGACGCCGGCTGAACGCGACACCGTCCTCGTCGTCGGCTCCACCACCCCCTCCCCCCACGGCCAGGACCAGCTGACCCGGCTGGCGGCCCAGGCTCGCGCCCGTGGGCTCCGGCTGGTCGGGGCGGACACGGCCCGGGCACTGGAGGCCGGGGTGTGGCGGATGCCCGCCGACGTGACGCTGCCGCTGGAGTACGCCGATCCGGACGCCTGCCGGGAGTTCGCCGCCGCGCATCCCGGCGTGGCCGCAGTGGTCACCGTCAA
>NZ_JBQQCE010000456.1:0-7953 GCF_052245645.1 Streptomyces sp. KR55
CTCGGCGGAACGACGGCCCGCCGCGTCCGCAGCCGGCTCGGCAGCCTCTTCGGCACCGCGACCGCGACGTCGAAGGCACGCCTCGTACACCGCGTCGGCCTCCGCCACCGCCTCCGGCGAGCGCTCCAGCCGGCGCAGCGCCGCCGCGCGCCGCTCATCCCGGATCCGCTGCGCCACCTCGGGCGCAGTGAACGCGACCCACGCCGGATCGGCGTCCGGACCGCAGGCCCGCTCGCATGCCACCGCCAACATGGCGCGGGTATCCGTCTCGCAGTGACGGGTGAGCTCAGCGACTGCGGCCGCGTCCGACAGGTCGGCCCGCACGACGACGGCCAGGTCGACGGCCTCCTGCACCAGCATCTCGGTACGCCGCCGGTAGGAGCACCCCGGGCACAGGCCCGCGCAATCGGGCAACCCGCAGTCCGCACATGGCGCCTGCCTGCGGGCCAGCTCAGCCTCCTCCTCGATGGCACAGCGCCGCGCGATCGCCTGCTGACGCTCCTCAACCTCACGCCCCGCCTGGGCCCGGCGGACCTGCGCCCGCCGCTCCTCGAGGGCGGTCTCCTTGCGCAGGCGCCGTTCGACCTCGGCTCGGCGCGTGGCCGGGTCGCTGCGCGACCTCTTCCCGGACCTTCTTCTCCCGGGCCTCCAGCAGCCCCAGCACCGGCGGCATCAGCCACCTCCACGAGCGAGTACGAGCAGACGAACCGCCCCATCTCTCCCGCCTTCAACCGCCGTTCATGCCCGTCCAGCCCCAACCAAACGATCACGTTCGGAAAGCGGAAGCCTTCTCACTCAACGAACTGGGGGTCGTTGGTGCCAGAACGCTCGGCGGCCAATAGGGCAGGGAACAGCTCAACAGCCGCCGTTCCGGGCATCCGACTCGGCCTCGAGGAGTGGACATGTTGGTTACCGGCCTCGCACCGCCGGCCGCCAGCCCGGTCCTGATGGAATCGGCCTCCCTCTCGAGGCGGCTGCTGAGTAGATCCTCGGCTCTATTGACCGGGCAATTGACTAATTGTACGGTCTAATCGTGACCGTGCCACTCTACGTACAGATCAGGCGAGAGATCGAAGCGAAGATCCGGGCCGGGGACCTGCCCCCTGGCGCGCGGCTGCCGACCGAGAAGGACCTCTCCGCCCAGCACGGCGTCAGCCGTGCCACGGCCCAACGCGTCCTCAATGACCTGGCCGAGGCGGGACTGGCGATCCGCCGGCGGCGCCACGGAACGTTCGTCGCAGACGTGACGCGGCAGATCAATCTGCTCAACTTCGTCACCCCCGCCGCAGTCGCAAAGGGCGCACCGGGCAGACACGAAGTCGTTTCCGCGCGGATCGTCAGGGCCGCCGACGCCATCCTGGCCCTCCCCGGCGCCTCCGCCGACACAGCCGTAGTGGAACTGGTCCGCCGCAAGCTCGACGTACGCGAGGAGCCACAGTCGGTCGAGCGGCACGTCGTTCTCTTCGCAGTGGCCCCCGACCTGCTGAACGAGAACCTCGAAGACCTCGTCACCCTGCCGTATCTGCAGCGCAGAGGCGTAGCGATTGACGCGATCCGGCTCTACCTCGACCCGGTGATCCTCGGCGAGCGCGACGCCGCATTGCTGCACAGCGAGATCGGAACGCCCGCGCTGATGAGGCGCAGGGAGTTGCGTGCCGATGACGGAAGCGCCGTCGAGGTGGTCACGACCCTCGTCCGTCCGGGAACTGCCGAGTTTTTCCTGGAGCTTCCGGTCCCGCCATGTGAGCAGCGTGTCGCTGCCAGAAAGGAGATGCGCAGACAATGAAGGTCATCATCATCGGTGCCGGCGTGCTGGGCGTGAGCGTCGCGAGGCAGCTTGCCGTCGCCGGCGAGGACGTTCTCCTGCTCGATCAGTGGGGAGCCGGCACTGGTACGACAGCGACCACCTTCGCCTGGACCAACTCCAGCCGGAAGCCCGACGCGGACTACCACCGGCTGAACCTCGCGGGGATGGAGGAGCACGCCAGGCTCGCCGAGCAACTGCGCGGCGCGCCGTCGTACTTCCCCAGCGGGGCGTTGCAGTGGGCGGACGCCGCAAACGTGCAGTGGCTCGCCGGCAACGTGGAACGACTGCAGTTACTCGGCTACCCCGCTCACTGGGTCACGCCTGAGGAAGCAACGCGGATCGCAGGCGACCTCCGCATCCCGGCGACCATCACGTCCATCGCGCACTTCCCCAGCGAGGGATACGTTCTGCCGGACCTCTTTGTGAACAACCTACTGACGGATGCCGAGCAGCACGGCGCCACATGCGCGATCGGCGAGGTCGTGGCCATCGACGACAGGCCGGACCAAGTAGCCGTCACCCAGGCCAGCGGCGAGGTCTGTACAGGCGATCGAGTCGTCCTGGCGGCAGGCCGCTGGACACAACGGCTCGCCGCACGGGCCGGGATCGATATTCCCATGGTGACGGATGCCGGTCGCGGAGCGCCGACCGTCGGTCTGCTCGGATACGCCAGGTCCCCGCGACTCGACCTGCGCTGTGTGATCCACAGCCCCGGCCTCAACCTCCGCCCCGCGGCCGGCGGGCATACCGTCCTGCAGGCTCTCGACCTGAACGCCGACGTCGATCCGGCAGACCCTCCGACCGTGAACGGGGACCTGGCAAGAACACTCGCCCGGCGGTTCTCCGCACTGCTGACCGACCCGAGCCGGCCATCGAAGATCGACCTGCGCATCGGCTTGCGGTCACTGCCCGCAGACGGCCACACCGTCGCCGGCTACGCCTCCGCGCAGTCCCGCGTCTACTGCCTCGTCTCGCACAGCGGGGTCACCCTGGCGCCGATTCTGGGACGCCTGGTCGCGGCCGAACTCACAACCGATCAGGAGCAGGACCTCCTTGGGGCCTTCCGGCCCACACGATTCACCGGCGTACGGCGCTCGGAGATCGAGGTGGATCAACACGCCACCAGTCTGGGTGAGCAGTAGCCGACAGCCCTCAACCGCGATTCCCGTCACGGAAGGCCTGCCGCAACGGCCACACGGCATGCCGATGCACCGTCCTGATGATGATTCGCCCGCGCCGCACGGCAATGCCGCGCTCGCCGCCGCATCAACGGAGATCAACCGGGCCTGTCCTCTGCACCCGCATCCTCACCCCATTCGAAGAAGCCCTTGGCAGAGCGATGACTTTCCGCGCGCGGGGGCGTCTACAGGTGGCCCGACCAAGGCTGAGACCAGGAGACGAGACATGAGCACTGAGCAGACCACCGCGGCCAACGGCTTCTCCTACACGCTGACGCGAACGCTGGACGCCCCCGCGGCGAAGGTGTGGCGGGCCTGGACGACCGCCGAGGAGTACGCCCAGTGGGCTCACGCCGCTGCCGGCTCCGTCGAGATGGACGTACGGCCGGGCGGAGCGTGGAAAGCCACGATGGTCACACCCGACGGCGGACAGTTCCCGCTGACCGGCTCCTATCTCGAGGTCGCCGAGAACCGCCTCCTGGTGATCGGCATGGATGTACCCGGCAAGCCCGAGCCCGCAGCCATGACCATGGAACTCGACGAGCAGAACGGCCACTCCACACAGATCGTGCTCCGCCAGACCTGCGACACCGCCGAAGAACGTGACATGGCCGAGCAGGGCAGCACCATGCTCCTCGACAGCCTGAGCGCCTTCCTGGCCGAAAAGACGGGGGACTGACGCCCCTCGGAATTCACCAGCGGGCCGTGGACCACGAGGCAGACCGGCTGTGCAGACGGAACGGGGAACAGAGTGGAGACCCAAAGAGCCCCAACACGCCCACAGCGTTGCCGGTTCGCATCGACATTTTCGGGCCCCGTGATCGCCAAGTGGTGCCCAAAGCCGTCGACAAACGTTGACCGCTCCCCCTTGCAAAACCACTGGCAGCTGCTTCCGCGCCCCGGCTAGCGATTGACCGCTCGCATCCCCGCCTCGTCATACCGCTCACCCGCCGCCTCCGGCAGCTCCGCGTCGATGCGGGCCAGGTCGTCCCCGGTCAGCGCGATGTCGACCGCGGCGGCGTTCTGCTCCAGGTAGGTACGGCGCTTGGTACCCGGGATCGGCACCAGGTCCTCGCCCTGGGCCAGCACCCAGGCGATGGCCAGCTGGGCCGGGGTCACGTCCTTCTCGGCGGCGATCTCCTTCACCTTTGCCGCCAGCCGCACGTTCGCCTCCAGGTTGGCGTCCTTAAAGCGCGGGTTCTCGCGGCGCCAGTCGTTCGCGTCCAACTCGTCCGGCGAGGTGAACCGCCCGGCGAGGAAGCCGCGGCCCAGCGGCGAGTACGGCACGAAGCCGATACCCAGCTCCCGGCAGGCGGGCAGCACCTCGGCCTCCACGTCCCGCGACCACAGCGAATACTCGCTCTGCACCGCAGTGATCGGGTGCACGGCGTGGGCGCGCCGGATGGTCTCCGCGCTCGCCTCGCTCAGCCCGATGCACCGCACCTTGCCCTCGGCGACCAGCTCGCCCAGCGCGCCGACCGTCTCCTCGATGGGCACGTTCGGGTCAACCCGGTGCTGGTAGTACAGGTCGATGTGGTCGGTCCCCAGACGCTTCAGAGAGCCGTGGACCGAACTACGGACGTGCTCGGCCGAACCGTCCTGCGGGCCGACCGTGCTGATGTCGCCGGGTACGGCGTCATCCATCCGGTAGTTGAACTTCGTCGCGATCACATAGTCGTCGCGACGCCCCCGGATCGCCTCGCCGACGAGCGACTCGTTGGTGAGCGGCCCGTACACCTGCGCTGTGTCGAGGAAGTTCACCCCGAGGTCCAGGGCGCGCCGGATGGTCGCGATCCCCTCCTCCTGATCGGCGGATCCGTAGAAGGCGGACATGCCCATGCACCCGAGGCCGATGGCCGATACCTGGAGGTCCCGCAGACTGCGCTTCTGCATGCCGTGTCCCAGCCTTTCCTGCACACTCGTTCGTCGTTCCGGCGACACCAAGCCCCTCATCCATCCGGCGACGGATTCCGAGCCCGGCATCCCATGGGGCACACCGGACGGGGGGCCTCATGCGCCACCGTGTCCGCAACGCTACGACCTGGAGCGCACTCGAGCACAAGTCAGCCGTTCAGGCGGGCCGGCCGAACAGGTCGTTCTGCGTGACCACCGGCTTGTTGCGCAGCTTTGACACGGGCAACTTACGCACGGGTCCGTAGGGTCCTTGGCGGTCCGTGCCGAACGCAGTCGGCACGGACCCTCTGCACATCCCGGCTGTCTCAAGCGCCGGCTCTTTTCGCGCGGCCGATCAACGCGTCGTTCGCTGGCAAGCGCTCAGAAAAACCGAGCGGCGACAACAGCGACGCGCGTACGGAGCGGGGCAGATGACCGGCCAGCGCGCCCGGCGGCTGGAGAAGCTCGGCATGGTGTGGTCCCTTGCCGATGAGCGGTTCCAGGAGAACCTGGAGGCAGCCCGGACCTACTACGAGGACCACTGGACGCTGTGCGCACCCCGCACCGCGACCGCCCTGGACCGGCCGGTGGGGCAGTGGCTGTCCAACCTCAGCCGCCCCGGCGCCCTGGACGGTCACCCGGAGTGGGAGACGGCGCTCAAGGAGATCGACGAGCACTGGAACCCGGCGTGGCCGGTGGACTGGCAGCAGCACTACGCCGCCGTACGCGAACTACTACGCGAAGAGGACCAGGCGGAGGTCCTGCCAGGGGCCACGGTCCACGGGATGGATGTCGGACGGTGGCTTCCAGCGGAACCGTGAGCACACGGTCTGGCAGGGCCTGATGGACGGGCAGCGCGAACGCCTGGAGGTCCTCGGCATCACCTCCCTGCCCGCGCCCCCGGAGACGTCTGTGAAGGCCCGTAAGGGCGGCTCTGCGGCCTTCGAACGGGGCTTGGAGGCCCTGGCAGCAGTACAGGCGGCCGGCTCCCTAACAGTCCCCCGCGGCCACGTAGAGACGATCGTGGTCGACGGCGAAGAGCACGCCGTGAAGCTGGGGGTGTTCCTGTCCAACACCAAAACCCGCCGCGCCAAACTCACCCCCGAGCAGCGCGCCGCGCTCACCCAACTCGGACTCAACTGGGCAGCGGCGTAACGCTGTGGGCCGCTGCCGCTAGACCCGTACTTCGCGGGTGGGTGATTCGGTTGATGATGGGCCTGGGCCAGTGTCCGGTGCCGGGGGTCGGGCGTTGACTGGGTGTGTCGAGTACTTCCCGGTCCCCGCGGCCACGGACGGTGCGCCCCCGCATGGAGTGCGTGATCGAGTCCGTGGTGACCAAGCGTCTGGGCGCTCTGCCTGTCGCTGCCGAGTTTCTGCGCCGGCTGGATGTCGCGGGAGCCGTCGACGCGCTGTGTCCGGGGCGCGAGATCGCGCACCTGACGCATGGCCAGGTCATCGAGGTGCTCATCGCCAACCGGCTCAGCGCCCCGGCCCCGCTGGTGCGGGTTGGTGACTGGGCCCGCAGCTGGGCGGTGGAGGAGGTGTTCGGCATCGAGCCGCAGCTGCTCAACGACGACCGGCTGGCCCGCGCGCTGGATGCGATCGCCCCGCACCTGGAGGAGATCGCTGGGAGCGTCGGGGCCCGCGCGGTCACTGAGTTCGGCATCGACACCGCCCGGATGCACTGGGACATGACCAGCATGTCGGTGCACGGCGCCTACCTGGACGACGGTCAGGACACGGACTACCCGCAGGTCAAGTACGGGCATCCCAAGGACCGGCGGGTGGATTTGAAGCAGGTCCAGGCCGGGCTCGGGGTGAGCGCCGACGGCGGCATCCCCGTCCACGCCCGGGTCTTCTCCGGCGGCGCCGGGAAGGTGGCCCAGGTCGTCGACGCGATAAGGGCGCTGAAGGAGCTGGCCAGCCGGCGGCGGCTGCTGATGGTGGCCGACTCCAAGCTGTTCTCCTACCCCAACCTGTCGGTCCTGCTGGCCTCCGGGGCGGACTTCATCGCCCCGGTCCCGGCCGCCAAGGTCAAGGACGAGGTGTTCGCCGCGCTGGATGCTGGGCAGGCCGCCGCGGTCGGCTACCGCCCCGAGCGGGAGGCGGGCCTGCCGCAGGCCCGGCGCGGCACCTACCGGGTACTGGAGGATGTCATGGAGGTGGCCAGGCCGCGCAAACGCGATCCGGTGCTGTTGCTGCGGCGTGTGCTGGTCCACTCCTCCGGCACCGCCGCCGGGCAACGCCAGGCCAGGCAGAACCGCCTGGCCAAGGCAGCGGCCGAGCTGGAGAAGGTCCAGCGCGGCGCGGGCGGCCGCTACTACAACACGCCCGAGAAGATCGCCGCCCGCGTCGGGGTGATCACCCAGCGGCGGCGGGTGGCCTCCTGCCTGCGCACCTCCATCACCATCGACGATGCCGGCGCCCCGGTACTGTCCTGGCACTTCGACCAGGACCCCCTGGCCGTCGAGGCCGCCGCCGACGGCTGGTACGCGCTGGTGACCAGCCTCGATGCCGAGCAGACCGACGCCGCCCAGGTGCTGCTGGAGTACAAGGGACAGGGAGCGATCGAGCGCCGCTACGGCGACTTCAAGGGGCCGCTCGCGGTCACCCCGCTGTTCGTCCAGCACAACCGCCGCGTCGCTGCGCTCATCCAGGTGATCTGCCTCGCACTGCTGGTTTTCTGCCTGATCGAGCGGCAGGTGCGGCGCGCGCTGGGCGGCGACCAGAAGATACCGGGACTCTACCCGGATGCGCGGCGGGTGCGGCCGACCGCCCGGATGATCCTTTTCCACCTGGGCGAACTGTGGCTGCGGATCGGCACCGCCACCGACCCGCCCACCATCGTCATCACCCGCGGCGTCCAGGTCCATCTCCTCGACCTCCTGGAAGTCCAGGCAGACCGTCCACGCCGGCCGGAGACCTAAACCAGCTACCTGCTCAGTACGGGACTAGTACTCCAGCAGGATTTCGCTGTCTGACCTGGTCTTTTCGCCGGGTGGCGGGAGTGTAGCGGGACTTCGATCGTGCGGGGGCGGTCTCACGGAGATCGCCCCTCGATCGTGCGACCACGCC
>NZ_JBQQCE010000457.1:0-7940 GCF_052245645.1 Streptomyces sp. KR55
GGCCGTCAGGCGCCGAAGCCGAGATGCCGGGCGCTCGGGACCCGAGTCGCCGTTGTCCGTCTCCGTCACGTACGCCTGCTGCGCCATACCGTCGCCTCGCTACCTGCCGTGCACACCGTCGTCCCCCGTGCCCTACGACCCTAGGGGATGATCGGCTCCGTTCAACGCCGCCCCATGACGGCCGTACGGGCACTTAGGACGAACAACTCGGCGCCGCGGGTTCCGGTTTCCGCCGGTACGCGAGAGCTCTGTGACGAAACGCGAACATTCGGGCTATGTGGCGGGTGAGCTGACAGGTCGTAGCCCTTCGAGCGTCGTGTCGACGATCTGCTCCGCGAGACCTTCGGGCAGGTCGGCGTCCGGGCGCAGGAGGGAACGGACCAGCATGGGGCCGACGATGATGTCGTGCATCACCTCGACGTCGACGTCCGCCCGGAGTTCGCCGTTCTCCTGGCCTCGGCGCAGCACGTCCAGGCCGAGTCTGCGGCGGGGCGCTATGACGGCGTTGTGGTACGCGGCCCAGATGCGGGGGCTGCTCTTCATCTGCGCGTGGACGTTGTGCAGGATCGCCGAGGAACGGCTCGCCAGGCCACGACGGCGCAGGGTTTCGAGCAGCACGACGAGGTCGTCGCGCAGCGAGGTGCCCGGGAGTTGGGGGTCGGCGGGCTCGGCGGTGCGGATGACGTCGACGAAGAGTTCCTCCTTGCCGCTCCAGCGGCGGTAGATGGTGGCCTTGCCGACGCCGGCGGTGCGGGCGATGCGCTCGATGGAGAGTTCGGCGAGGGGGACGCCGCCCTCCAGGAGTTTCATCGTGCCCTCGATGATGGCGCGTTCCACGGCCTCGCTGCGGGGGCGTCCGCGGGCGGGCCCCTCCTGCCGGGGGCGGCTTTCGGCGAGGCTCACTGTCCTGTGTCCCTTCGTTGTCCTGGGACATTGTCGCCGGCGGTACCGGCGTTCCTGGCGTTCCTGGCATTCCCAGCATTCCCGGCATACGACGGCTCCGCCTCGTCGGCGCGACCGCCCTCGCCCGGTTCCCCGGCCCTGCCCGGCAGGAACAGCGCCACCACCACCGCCCCGACCAGGGCGACGCCCGCCCCGCACAGTGCGGTGACGTGCATGGCGTGCAGGAAGGCGTCGTTGGCAGGGCTCACCAGGGCCCGCCCCTCGGGGCCGAGCCGTGCCGCGGCGGCGAGGGTGGCCTCGATGGATTCGCCGGCGGTGTGGCGCGCGGCGGTGGGGAGTCGGGTCAGCTCGTCCTCGATCGAGGTGCGGTAGGCGGTGGAGAGGACCGAGCCGAGGACCGCGATGCCGAGGGCGCCGCCGACCTGGCGGAAGGTGTTGCTGAGGGCGGAGGCGGAACCGGCCTTCTCGCGGGGCAGGGCCTGCATGATGACGACGCTGACCGGCGTCATGATGTGCGCCATACCGGTGCCCATGAGGAAGAAGACGACCTCCAGGATCCAGATGGGGGTGTCCGCGTCCAGCGTGGCGAACGCGGCCAGCATCGCGGCGATGAGCAGCATGCCGCCGGTGGTGGTGGCCCGGTGGCCGAAACGGTCGACGACCAGCCGGGCCCGCGGCGCGAAGATCATCTGGGCGGCGGCCAGCGGGAGCATCAGCAGACCGGTCTCCAGCGGCGAGTAGCCGCGCACGCTCTGGGTGTAGAAGACGGCGAAGAAGGTCACGCCCATCAGCGCGAAGAAGACCAGCGCGATGACGGAGATCGCAGCCGAGAACACCTTGCTCTTGAAGTAGGTGACGTCGATGGACGGGTGGTCGCTGCGCTTCTCGAAGACGACGAAGGCGGCGAGGACGGCGAGTCCGGCGCCGATGGTCGCCAGTACCGCCGGATCCGCGAAGTCGGCGAGCTGGCCGCCCTTGATGATGCCGTAGACGAGCAGGACGAGCCCGACGACGGACAGCAGCACGCCGACGGGGTCGATCCGGCCGGGATTCGGATCGCGGGAGTCGGGCACCAGCCACAGCATCAGACCGATCGCGAGGATCACGATCGGCACGTTGATGAGGAACACCGAACCCCACCAGAAGTGGTCGAGCAGCACACCACCGGTGATCGGACCGATGGCGATGGCGAGGCCGACGCCGCCGGCCCAGATGCCGATGGCCTTGGGCTGCTCGTCGCGCTCGAAGACGTTCATGAGGACGGCGAGTGTGGCCGGCATCACGAAGGCGGCGCCGAGGCCCATCACCGCGCGGAAGGCGATGAGTTCGGCCGGCGATCCGGACGAGGCGGCGAGGGCGGAGCCGATGCCGAACGCGACGAGCCCGCCGAGCAGGACCCTCTTGCGGCCGAGCCGGTCTCCGAGCAGTCCCGCACTGAACAGCAGGCCCGCGAAGACGAGGGTGTAGGCGTTGATCGCCCACTCCAGCTCGCTCTGGGTGGCGCCCAGACCGGTCGGGGCGGGCGTGGAGATCGTCTTGACGGCGACGTTCAGGATCGAGTTGTCCAGCACCACGATCAGCAGGCTCAGCATGAGGACGCCGAGTATGAGCCAGCGGCGCCGGTGCACCGCTTCCGGTATGCGGGGGCCGGGGGCAGCCGGTGTAGTCATGCCGTCGAGCCTAGGCACTTTACGATACGAGACGGTGCCGTATCGTAAAGTTTTACTCAGCTCTTACGTGACCGGGGTCCGGGGGTCCCCCTAGCCCTCGATGGCACGAGGTGCCACCATGGGAGTGATCCGGGGACGCCGTCAGGGCGCCTCGAGATGACGTAAGGAGCCGTTGCAATGACGCAGCTTTCGGCTGCCCAGACTGCACAGCAGAAGCCCTCCGACGGCAGCAAGGCGCTGTACGGGGGCAAGGGCACCCGCCGTATCACGGTTCGTGACATCACCGCCGCCAAGGAGCGCGGCGAGAAGTGGCCCATGCTCACCGCCTACGACGCGATGACCGCGTCCGTCTTCGACGAGGCCGGCATCCCGGTCATGCTCGTCGGCGACTCGGCGGGCAACTGCCACCTGGGGTACGACACCACCGTGCCCGTCACCCTCGACGAGATGACCATGCTGTCCGCCGCGGTCGTACGGGGTACGAAGCGTGCCCTGATCGTCGGCGACCTGCCGTTCGGCTCGTACCAGGAGGGCCCGGTGCAGGCGCTGCGCTCGGCGACCCGGCTGGTGAAGGAGGCGGGCGTGCAGGCCGTGAAGCTGGAGGGCGGCGAGCGGTCCCACGAGCAGATTCGGCTGCTGGTCGAGTCCGGGATTCCGGTGATGGCGCACATCGGACTGACGCCGCAGTCCGTGAACGCGATGGGGTACCGCGTCCAGGGGCGTGGCGAGGAGGCGGCGGCGCAGCTGCTGCGGGACGCCAAGGCCGTGCAGGACGCGGGGGCGTTCGCGGTGGTGCTGGAGCTGGTGCCGGCCGAGTTGGCGGGCGAGGTGACGCGGACGCTGCACATCCCGACGGTCGGTATCGGCGCGGGGGCGGAGACGGACGCGCAGGTGCTGGTGTGGACCGACATGCTCGGGCTGACCGGGGGGCGGGTGCCGAAGTTCGTGAAGCAGTACGCCGATCTGCGTGAGGTCATGGGGAGCGCGGCGAAGGCGTTTGCGGAGGATGTTGTCGGCGGGGCGTTCCCGTTGGAGGAGCACTCCGTCCACTGAGCCACCATCACCAGGACGGCCCGCCGATCTTCCCCCGTCGGCGGGCCGTCCCCCCTTTGCGCCTAAACCGGCGCCGCTCTCGCGGACGTGGTTGCTCGCCGTCGTGGTTCCTCAATTGACGGTTGCGGTGCTCGTCGGGGAATTGTCGGTGGTGTCGGCAGGATGTCGGTCGTTTGTCGGTGGCGTCTGAAACCGTCGCCCCCATGACACGAATCGACAAGAACCCCGGCGGCAGTGAAGTGGCCGTCACCGTGCGGGGGCTGGTCAAGCACTACGGCGAGACCAAGGCGCTGGACGGCGTCGACCTGGATGTGCGTGAGGGCACCGTGATGGGTGTGCTCGGGCCGAACGGGGCCGGGAAGACCACCCTCGTACGGATTCTGTCCACCCTGCTGGCCCCGGACGCCGGGCAGGCGACCGTCGCCGGTTATGACGTCGTACGGCAGCCGCGGCAGCTGCGTCGGGTGATCGGGCTCACGGGGCAGTACGCCTCCGTCGACGAGAAGCTCCCGGGCTGGGAGAACCTGTACCTGATCGGGCGGCTGCTGGACCTGTCCCGCAAGGAGGCCCGCGCCCGGGCCGATGAGCTGCTGGAGCGGTTCTCGCTCACCGAGGCGGCCAAGCGGCCGGCGGCGACGTACTCCGGCGGTATGCGGCGGCGGCTCGACCTGGCGGCCTCGATGATCGGGCGCCCGGCCGTGCTGTTCCTCGACGAGCCCACCACCGGACTCGACCCGCGCACCCGCAACGAGGTGTGGGACGAGGTGAAGGCCATGGTCGGGGACGGGGTCACCGTCCTGCTGACCACGCAGTACATGGAGGAGGCCGAGCAGCTCGCCTCCGAGCTGACCGTCGTCGACCGCGGGAAGGTCATCGCGAACGGCGGGATCGAGGAGCTGAAGGCCAAGGTCGGCGGGCGGACGCTGCGGGTGCGGCCGGCCGATCCGGCGCAGCTGCGGCCGCTGGCCGACGCGCTCGACGAGCTGGGCATCACCGGGCTGGCCACGACCACCGTGGACACCGAGGGCGGCACCGTGCTGGTGCCGATCCTGAGCGACGAGCAGCTGACCGCCGTGGTCGGCGCCGTCACGGCGCGCGGTATCACGCTCGCGTCGATCAGCACCGAACTGCCCAGCCTGGACGAGGTGTTCCTGTCCCTCACCGGCCACCGCGCCAGTGCCCCGCAGGACGCCGCGCCCGCCGACACCCGCGAGGAGGTCGCCGTATGAGCGCCACCACCGCCACAGCCGCCGACGCCCGTATCCCGCTGCGCGGCCACCTTCGTCACACCGGGGCCCTGATCCGCCGCAACCTGCTGTGGATCCGGCAGGACCCCGAGTCGATGTTCGACGCGCTGCTGATGCCGGTCGTCTTCACCCTGCTGTTCGTGTACGTCTTCGGCGGCTCGATCGGGCAGGCCCTGGGCGGCGGGCAGGATGGGTACGTGCAGTACGTGATCCCGGGCATGATCGCGATGATGAGCATGACGCTGTCCCAGGGCGTCGGCACCGGCTTCAGCCAGGACTTCAACTCCGGTGTCATGGACCGTTTCCGGTCCCTGCCGATCGGGCGCGGCTCGGTGCTGTTCGCGAAGATCTCGGTCGAGCTGGTCCGGATGCTGTTCGCGACGACCGTGCTGATGATCGTCGCCGTCCTGGTCGGCTTCGACATCACCAACTGGCTCGGCGTGTTCGCGGCCGTGGGCCTGTCGACGGCGTTCGCCTCGTCCATCATGTGGGTGTTCCTCACCCTGGGCGTGGTCCTGAAGAACGCGCAGTCCGTGCAGGCGATGGGCTTCCTGGTGCTGTTTCCTCTGCAGTTCGGCTCGTCGATCTTCGCGCCGACGGAGTCGATGCCGGGCTGGCTGCAGGCCTTCACCGACTACAACCCGCTGTCCACGCTCGCGGACGCGGCCCGCGGACTGATGGTGGGCGGCCCGGTCGCGCACGACCTGTGGGTGACGCTGGGCTGGTCGGCTGCGATCACGGTGGTGATGGCGCCGGTCGCGATCCACAAGTTCAAGACGAAGAGCTGAGCCGGTCACACCAGGGCGGCGGCCTCCTGCGGGGAGAGGCCGCCGCCTTCGGCGTACGCCGCCGTGTACTCCTCGGCGGGCAGCGCGGCCCGTACGGCGGCCGTGGCGCGGTCGCGGGCCATGCGCTCCAGGGACGAGTGCACATGGCCGGAGGGCAGCAGCGCGTCGGCCGCGCCCAGGCAGCGGGCGGCGTCGCGTCCGCCGTCGCTGCCGGCCATCGCCAGGGCGGCGATGACAAGGTACGAGGAGAACAGTTGCGGGGCCATCGCCTTCGACAGCGGGTCGTCGGCCTGCGCGAGGCCGAGCCGGATCTTCTCCCTGGCCTGCTCGTAGCGGCCGTCGACGGCGTCCACCCACGCCTCCTGACCGAGGATGAACGCGTCGAAGACGACGAAGTGGGCGATGGTGAACTCCTCGCGCAGCGCCCGCAGATGCTCGCGCGCCTCGGCGGTCCGGCCGGTGCAGCTGAGCCATCCGGCGAGGACGACCCGGGCGAACGGCATCGCCTCGTTGTGCGCGCCCTCCCCGCCGTCGAGCACCTCCCGCAGCAGGCGCTCGCCCTGCTCGGCCTCGCCCGACTCCAGCACCGCGCTGGCCAGCCGGGCGGTGAGGACCGCGTGCTGGGCGCGGGCGCCGAGCCGCCGGGCGTGTTCCATGGCCGCCTTGTAGTCGGCGGCGGCCGCGAGGTACCGCCCCTTGCGCTCGTGGGCCTCGGCACGCGCGGAGAGTGACTCGGCGCTACCCCAGGCGTCGCCGAGGCGCTGGTATATCTCCAGCGACTCGTCGGCGTCCCGCTCCGCCTCGTCCGCCCGGTCGGACCGGTTGGCGAGGATGTTGGCGCGGATCTGGAGGCTGGCGGCCAGTTCCCAGTCGTAGCCGGGGGTCGCGCGGCAGGTGGCGACGGCGGCATCGAGGAGCGTGGCCAGCCGGTCCATGTCGCCGGTCAGCATCACGGCGTAGTAGGACAGCATGCCGGGGGTGCGGCAGGTCTGCGGGAGCCCCGGTTCGTAGGCCTCGGCGATCGCCCGCAGCTTGCGCTGGGCCTCGGGGGTCTGCCAGGCGTCCAGCTCGGTGTCCATGCAGGCGAGATGCCCCAGGTGGACCCCGCGCCGGGCCTCCTCGAGGACCTCCCCCGTCATGGGGGGCGGCTCGGCGGTGCAGCGCTGCCACACCGGGGCAGCCTTGCGGACCGGCTCGGCGAAGGGGTCGGGGCCGAGATCCATGACCGCGCGGCACCAGTGGCGGGCCTCGATGCGCAGGTCGCGCATCTGCCAGTACCAGGCCAGCGACAGCGCCAGGCACAGCGCCTCCTGCTCGTCGCGTTCGGCGACGGCGTGCCGCAGTGCCGTGCGCAGGTTCTCGTACTCGCGTTCCAGCCGCTCGATGGCGGCGAGCTGACCGGGACCGCGCAGCAACGGGTCGGTGGTGCGGGCGAGTTCGCGGTAGTACGTCAGGTGCGCGCGTTCGGTGTCGCGGCGTCGGCCGGCCTCGTCGAGCCGTTCGCCGGCATACTCGGCGACGGTCTCCAGGAGCCGGTAGCGCATCTCGCCGTCGCCGGAGGGGGCGGCCACGACGAGCGACTTGTCGACGAGGGAGCCGAGCGCGTCCAGGGCGGCGGGCCCGCACACGGCCTCGGCGGCGACGAGGTCGCAGCCGCCGGCGAACACCGACAGGCGGCTCAGGACGTCCCGTTCGTCCTCGTCGAGCAGGTCCCAGGACCAGTCGACGACGGCCCGCAGGGTCTGCTGGCGGGGCAGCACGGTTCGGCTGCCGGAGGTGAGCAGGCGGAAGCGGTCGTCGAGCCGGTCCGCGATCTGCCGTGGCGTCAGCATCCGCAGCCGGGCGGCGGCGAGCTCGATGCCGAGCGGCAGCCCGTCGAGCCGTCGGCAGATCTCCGCGCACGCCTCGGGATCGTCGTCGACACGGAAACCGGGCCGGGCGGCCGCCCCGCGGTCGGCGAGCAGCCGCAGCGCGTACGGCTCCGGCAGCGGCTCCACCGGCCGCAGCACCTCCCCCGGTACGCCGAGGGGTTCGCGGCTGGTGGCCAGCACGGTCAGGTCGGGGCAGCGTGCGAGCAGCTCCTCGACGAGCCGGGCGGCGGCGTCGACGACGTGCTCGCAGTTGTCGAGGACGATCAGCATGCGGCGGCGGGCGCAGTGCTCGACGAGACGTTCGACGGGGTCGTCGTGGCGGTCGCCCGCGGCGGCCCGGAGCTCCTCGGCGCCGGCTCCGTGCAGCACGGTCTCGCGGGCGCCGATCGCGGTGAGCACGGCCTCGGG
>NZ_JBQQCE010000458.1:0-7923 GCF_052245645.1 Streptomyces sp. KR55
GGGGCCAATCGGGCACAACCGCGGGCAGGACCAGTGCCTGCCCGATTCGCCGGGCCAGCGTAAGGCCCCCTGTTCACTCGCCCCATGGCAGCTCCAGCCCAAAGTCTCTCCGGCCGGCGACGTGCCCACGCTCGCCACTCACCAGCGCAAAAGCCCCTCACGCTGCACCCCCGTCGCCGTCCAAGCGCGCCTCCAGGAGCCCGGCGAGCCGATTCACGGCGTCCGGCCAGCCCGCCAGCCGCACCACCCCGCGCCCGTCCTCATTCGTCGAAGCGACGGCCCGCACGGCGGACAGCTCGAAGCCCACACCCAGGAGCGCCCGGTTCAGACGATCGGCGGCCTCACGCGCCTCACGCCAACCCGCGATGTAGTCGACGCCTGACACCCAGAGACCGGAGCCCGCGCCCGGCACGTCGAGACCATCGCTCAACCAACCCTCACCGGAGCCAGTCACCTTGCCCACCTCTGCCCTGATCTAGGTAACGGATCATCAATTTCCTTGGACCAGGGCCAGAACGCAGCACGACGGCCCCGGTACCATCAGGCACCGGGTACCGCCGTGTTCCCAGCCGGGCCACCCTTCGCTTTCCAGGGCTGACGGGGTGGCCCGGCCTGTATTGGGATGTGAAGCGCGGCCCCTCACTCGGGAGGGGAGACTCCGGATTTCAGAGAGGCCGCGCCCCTTCGGCCGGAGTGGTCAGACTCCGGCCAGTGACCGGGTCGCCGCCCGCTCCCGATCGCGAGGGAGCAGAGCAGGGTGGCGACCCGGCGTCTGTCAGGCCGAGGACTCGGCCCAGAGTCGATCAAGGTCCAGGCGAGCCCACACCGTCTTGCCGCCGCCCTTGAGCCCCGGCGACCACCAGACCGCATCGGCCAGGCGCTGAACGATCAGCAGCCCGCGTCCCCTGTCCGGCAACAGCGCCTCGACGAAATCACCTGCCAACTCCGGCGAGATGAACTCACCCGCCGGAAGGTCGGGCGGAGTCGAATCCTCATCCAAGACGCCGATCCCCAGCAGACCCGGCCAGTTCACAAGCCACACGTCGATACGCCGCCCGGCACCAGGCATCGCCAAGCAGTCATCCGGTACCGCGTGGTGGACGACGTTGCCGACCAGCTCCGACACAACGAGCCGCGCGTCATCTACCGCGTACGCCAGCCCCCAGGTCTGGAGGTAGGAGCCAACCATGTCCCGCGCGGCCTTCACGCAGTCCGGGTCCTCCGCGTAGAGCGTCAACGCCCGGAAGTGGCCGTTGGCCGGGTCGTGCACCGAGCGGCGCGGAGCGCCCATCGTCGAGGCGTTCGCTGTGTGTTTGCTCTGCTGCACTTCCACCGCGTTCCCTCCCAAGCGCTGGCGAGCCCTGTGGCCCGCCGATCTGTGACGACCAGTGAACGGCGCGGGAAGCTCAGGCGGGAGCGTTCACAAGGGGGTTCACGTGAACACTGGCAAAGGCAAAGGGGGTTCACCAATGAACCCCCCAACGGGAGACTGCTGTGACACGATGAATACTCGCCGTCATTCTCGGGTTGGCAGGGGAGCATGAGCCGAGAGCCGAACGCGCAGTTGATCGCGGTCATGGACGAAGCGCAGGTCTCGAACAAGGGGCTCGCGAAGCGGATGAAGGACGCCGCCGTCCAGCGCGGTATCAGCCTTGGAACGACGCATGTCGCCGTACAGCGATGGCGGGACGGCGCAGGTATCCACCCGCAAACAGCGTCGATCATGGCGGACGTTCTGAGCGCCAAGATGGGCCGCCGCATCACGCCCGGCGATCTCGGCTTCTTCGACCACTCGAAGCAGGCCACCCCGCAGCCGGTTGGCTACCCGAGCACCGTTCCCGACGTCCTGTCCATGTTGGAAGGACTCGCCGACGAACGCGCCGAGGAGACTCCCGCCCCCGACCATTTGATCATCCCGGACGGCGATCTCAGCTCAGCCGTCCTGTCATGGATGATCGCGCGCCCCGACGGAATCCAGGCCGACAGGCCCACTCGCCAGCGCGTCGGCATGCGCGACGTGCGCGCGATCAGGGACGCCGCCAGCATGTTCATGCAGCTCGACTTCAAGTACGGCGGAGGCCACGGCCACAAGGCACTGCGCCACTACTTCCGGCACGAAGTCCTGCCCCTGCTGGATGCCAGCTACAGCGAAAGGGTGGGGACCGCGTTATTCAGCGCCGCAGCCGAGGTCTCCCAGTTGCTCGCGTGGACCGCGTACGACACCGGCAACCACCGACTCGCCCACCGCTACCTCACGTCCACGCTGCGCCTGTCCCAGGTCATCGACGACCGCATGTTCGGCGCCCGAATCCTCGGCAACCTCAGCCACCAGGCCAATTACCTGGGCAACCACGCCCAGGCCATCCAGCTGGCCCGCGCCGCAGTCGAGGGCGCCAAGGGCCGAGCAACCCCACGCGCCATGTCGAACTACTCGGCCATGGAGGCCCGCGCCCTGTCCAACGCAGGCGACGGCATCGCGGCAGCTCGCGCGATGAAGGAGGCAGAACGCCACTTCGAACGCGCCGACACCGGCGAAGACCCAGCATGGCTGGGCTACTTCGACGAAGCGGAACTCATGGGCGAACTCTGCCACTGCTTCCGGGACCTCAAGATGCGCCGGGAAGCCGTCGAACAGGCCCAACGAGCCGTGGACAGCACCGACCCGAAGTACGCCCGCACCCTGGGCTTCTGCCGCATGGTGCTCGCCCAGAGCCAGCTACTCAACGGCGAGTTGGAAGCCGCCGTCACCACCGCGAGCCTCGCAGTCGACGGCGGCGACTCCCTCCAGTCCAGCCGCTTCCAGCGCTACGTGACCGACTTCCAGAACGAAGTCAGCGTGCACGCGGCGAACCCCGCCGTTGCCGCCTTCAACGAGAAGGTGCACGACGCGCTCACCCGCCTGGACGAGGACGACGAGTAGCAGCTACCAGGGCCGCCAGTCCCGAGGCGCATCGTCGTTCCGCAGACCGGCGATGCGCCGGCGGTACTCAGCCGCGGTCTCCTCGTCTTCCTGAACGTTCTGCATGAGCCACGTCGTCATACCGAACTCTTGGATGCCCCGCAGCGTCTCGTACCCGGGCCAGTCGTACAGGTCGCGCCCGTACGCGGCCACGAAGTCGGCGTACTGTTCGTCGGTCTGCCACCCAAGGCTGTGGTGCTCCACAGCCGTGACCATGAGATCCCACTCAGGGTGGTCGTAGCAGAAGGCTTCGAAGTCGATCAGGATGACGCGCCCCTGATCATTGACCATGAGGTTCTGCACGTGGGCGTCCCCGTGGACCGGCCCCTTGGGCGTGTCGAACTTCAACTCGGCGTACTTGTCCTGTAGTTCCCGCCACCGCTTCCGCAGGAAGACTTTGTCCTCGTCCGGAATCACGGCCCGGTCAAGTCGTAGCTGTTGCTTGTCGAAGGGGGCGAACGACGGGAGTACGAGACCTTCCGGCACGGTCAGCGAGTGCAGATCCCGCAGGGCGCGACCGAGTTCCCCGTACGTCGCCTTGCGGTCGCCCTCGACGATCAGATGCCAGAACGTCACAGGGTGGCCGTCGATCAAGAACGGCTGTTCCAGATCCTCGATGATGCGGGCAGCCTGAAAACCTTCCCCCGCCAGCCACCGCGACACGGCCACCTCTGTGCGGGCCTTGGGCAACCACTCTTCCCCCCGAGCCACGCGCACGATCACCGGCACGGAGGCCAGCCGAAACAGTGCGTTCTCCCCGAGGCGGATCAGTTCTGCGTCTCTGTCGTCGAGCCCCGCAGCCCGGCACGCGGCGCCCATCACCCGCGCAGCGCTCGCCGACGTGAACCCCTCTTGCGTTCGAGCAGCGTCAACCGCCATGCCCGTACCAGCTCCCCTAGTCGCGCGCGATCAACCGGCGCACGACTAGGGGTGACCAACCCCGACGTGCGCCGGACACGACTCGACCGTATCGGGGGAAGCCCTGCGAAACGAGAGCAGGAGTGCCCCAGCCCAGCGCCGACAGCAGACCCCGCGCACTGTGCCTCGCCCTCTTTCGCAGCCTTCTTCTCGTACTCAGCCGTCGTGCGTGAGATGCACCAAGAGCCAGCTAATCAGGGCTCGAACTGCTCCCGCGCAGACCCCGCCAACCGCAGCAGCTGCGAGCTTCCTCCCAGAGCCCCTGTGGGACTGGTCGTCAGAGGTCGTGGTAGGTGGCGTCGTGTTGCGGTTTGCCATAGAGATCGTCTCCGCGAATCAGGTGTTCTGACACCGGAAACGGTGCGCCCAGCGGTATTGTCCGGCCAGCCGGAGTGGGTTTCGCGCAGGTCACGTCCGGACAATGATCACTGTTCGGGGAACAACACGGCAATGCTCGACGAACAAAGAGGCGGGGACAACACGTGGCAGGCAAGGGGCGGCCGGGGCGTGAGTGGGGATCCCTGAGAGGGGCCAGTCAAGAGATCAACGATCTCGCTTGCCTGCTGCGGGACCTGATCGACGCCAAAGACATTGGGCTACGCCAACTCCGCGCGCAGCTCACTCCTGATCACTTCACCACTGGAGCCGTGCCGTCCCTTAGCACTCTTTCCGAACGTCTGAGCGGCAAGAGCTTGGATTGGACCTTGGTCGAAGCTGTGATCGATGTGTGCGCAGACGGAGCGATTGCCGCACGACGCACGTCGGAGGCGAAGCGCCTCTGGAACAGGCACCGTCACTCGCCAACCCCCGTGCGTGATGAGTCACTGCCCACATCCGGCGGCACTGTCTCTGTCGCCGATCCCATCGTTGAAGCACAACGGCAGACCATCGAGGCCCAGGGCCAACTCGTCCAGGCCATGAAGGCCCGCGCGGTGAGCGAACAGGCACTGACCAACAGCACTCAACTGATCAGTGCCCTACTTGTGAGGATCGGCCGACTAAATGATCGGATCGCCGAATTGGAACGAACCACCGATTCGACTGATCGTGTACGTAAACGGCTCGCTGCGACTCGAAACCAGCTAACCCAGGCTGAGGCCAAGATGGCCTGGGCCGAAACGGAGCAGCAGGAGGCACTTTTCCTAGTCCGCAAGACGGATGACCGCGTAGCGGAGCTCAAGGAAGCTCTCCAGGTTATGAACTGGGATTACTCGATCCCGGATGATACGACGGTCGACGTTTGGGCGATGGCTGGACTCGTAGAACGGGCTTCAGATGCCTCTGACGCAACTCTCTTGCGGGACATATCAACCGCCCTACAGCATGTACATGAGGCCATTGATAATTGCGTGCAACTCATCCGTAGCGCGCATCCCGCATTGCGGGAAGCATCCACAACCGAAATGAAAGACGTATTCACACTAGGTCGCGACGCAACGTCAAGTCTACCCCTGCCCGGATATATACGCCTTCACGAGCGGCATGTGACGGTGAGTGGCCATCACATCTGGCAGTCAGTCGAATGGCATAACCCATTCCCCGAAGTCGTGCAGACCCTGAGCGACTTGCATCAAAATGGCACTCCGTCTGAGCTGGACCAGCTCTTGCGTGATGTGAGCCAGCTACCCGCCGACGAACTGGCCGAAGGTTTCGTCGCCCTACGCAACGCCGGACATGACACCGCGCTAAGGCGCGTACTCAAGCTTGCCGCCGAGCGCCCTGGCGGCGAAGTTTTCGAAGTCGTCTTAGCCCTTCGGAAACGTCGCTATATCGATGATGCCGAGCGGCTAATTTGGGACTTCAGCCTTAGACAACAGGGCGCGCAAAAGGGCTTTGGTAAGGTATCCGCACCCGGGCAGAAGATCGCAGACTCTTGGCTCACTCACCACTATGGTCCGGTTCCCCGGTTCAATCCGGAACGCTGGGAGTTCCGAGTGTTTGGAAGCACAGCGATACCCGGGACGGTTTCATTCACGTTTGAGAAATTCCAATCATTGCCCGGCTCTCGAATCACCGCCGACCTGCACGGTGTGATGGAATGGACGTGGCCAAACAATGTTTGGGATGGTGTCATGATGTCCACAGTGCTCGACTTGGTGCCACCAGCCGCCGGCGTTACGCACGTAATGGTGTGGGCTGAGTACGGTTACAGCGCGAACCTCCGGTTGAGTGACGTGTTGGGTGATCGCGCCATCCTCGCCACCCATAATCACGGTGAACCGCTCTCTCCCGAACATGGCTTCCCCCTACGGCTCGTGGTCCCCCATCTCTACGGGTACAAAGGCCCCAAGTGGGTACGTGGCATCGAGTACATGACTTCAGACCGCCGTGGTTTCTGGGAGGAACGCGGCTATCACAACATCGGCGAAGTTCGATATGAACAGCGTTATTCGTATCAGGAGGAGCAGGGCCAGGGGCCGCCGCTGTAGTGTCCCCGGCGTGCGTCGGGGTCCCGAAACTCAGGGTTGTTCCCGAAACAAAGACAGGAAAACCATTTCCCAAGCGGCGACGGAGCCCGCGCACGGCTGCAGGACCCACGCTGGCACCTCAGACCCACTCCACCTCGGAATGGATCCTCAAAGAGCCTCCGGGAGGCGGCAGAGGCGTCCTTGGTGCATCCCACACGGACCTCTGCTGCCTACCCTGAGCGACGGCTAAGGGTGACCAACCCCGACGTGCGCCAGACACGGCCTCGACTGTGCCAGGGACTCAGAACCCAATTGAGATCCGCTGCTACACCCGTTCTGGTCGCGTAGCTTGATCGGCATGGATCAGGGGCGGGTGGTTGAAGCGTTTCGTCTCGAGGCCGGGCAACTCGCGCGGGCGATGACCGGGGTCTCGGCGGCCGGGTGGCGTCTACCGACGCGGTGTGCGCCATGGACGGTGAGCGACTTGCTGGCTCATGTCCGGGTGGTGATTACTTGGCTGCCAGGCATGCTGGCCGCGCCGGCGCCGACCCGTGCCGAGGTCTCGGCGGTGGAGTACTACCGGCCCGACGACCGTTTCGCTCCGGACACCAACGCGGCTCGGATCGCTCTGGCCCGAGATCATGCGGCCGAACAGCTCAGCGGTGCCGCGCTCGCCGAGGACTTCAACGCCACTTGGCAACAGGTGGACCGACTGTGCCGAGCCGAGCCCGAAGGGCGTGTGGTTCGCACCCGGCATGGTGATCCGATGCTCCTGTCGGAGTTCCTGCTGACGCGCGTGGTTGAGGTCGCCGTACACGGCCTAGACCTGGCCGACGCCCTGGGACGCGAGCCGTGGATGACTTCCCAGGCCGCAGATTTGGTGCAAGACCTTCTGCTCGGCCCGGATAGGGCCGCGGCACTGGAGAAGCTGGGATGGAGTCAGCTTCGCTTCTTGCGCAAGGCGACGGGGCGCGAGGCGATCACCAGGGAGGAAGCATTGGACGTCAGCCGCCTGGGCATCCGATGGCTCACGCTGGGATGAGAAGGTCGCCAACTGACCTCAGCGAAACGGCAGATCTCAACACCCTCTTATGGCGCGCGACGAGGCCGGGGCATACGGAAGTGCCTCATCCAGCTCCCTGACCAGCGAAGTTATTACTGCATGAACGACGGTTGACTGAAATCTCGCCCATGCGCGCCGCGGAGGCCCGTCTCACACTCGGAGTCGCCGCAGCCCGCACAGGCGAGATCGAAGAGGCCATCGGCATGGGCACAGCGGCCCTCGAAGCCAACCGCAAGTCCCTCCCGTCCCTCCTTTTAGTCGCCGATGAGCTAGACAAGGAACTCCGCGCGCACTACCCCCGCGAAGCCGCCACACGCGACTTCCACGAGCGGATCATGACCATTAAGCGAGGCGCAGCCGGCCCGAGCTTCCGTTCTGAGTCTTACCAGTGATCGGGCCCTGCTTCCATGAAGGAAGCAGGGCCCATCTTGGCCTGCGCGACTAGGGCCAATGCCGTTGCGTTAACTTGCGGGCGTAGTCTGCTGGGACCGTCTCGGGGGTGGTGTCGGTGGCCGAGGGTGTGCCGGAGTTATCGGGTCTTGGGTTGTTGACCTGGGTGTATCCGCCGGGTCTGG
>NZ_JBQQCE010000459.1:0-7879 GCF_052245645.1 Streptomyces sp. KR55
CCACCGGGACGCGGGCCGCCGCCCTGCGGACGCGGCATCGAGCCCGTGCTCGGACGGGCACCGCCCGGAGCCTGCGGACGCGGACCGCCGCCCTGGGCACCGGGGCCCTGCGGACGGGGACCGCCGCCGGGAGCACCGGCACCGCCGGGACGCTGTCCCTGCGGACGGGGCGCCTGCGGACGCGCCATACCGGTGGAGCCACCGGAGGTGAAGGGGTTGTTGCCCGGACGCGGACCGGCCGGACGGGCACCGGGACGCGGTGCGCCGCCGCCGGGACGCGGAGCCTGACCGCCGGGACGCTGGCCGCCCTGTCGGTCCTGGCCACCGGGACGGCCGCCGGGCTTGGGGGCACCGGGACGCGCGCCGGGCTTGGGGCCGGACGCGGCGGCCGGGGCCGGGGTCGGGGCCGCCGGCGGAGCGGTGAACTCCGGGGCAGCCGGAGCCGGACGCGGCGCGGGCTTCGGGCCCGGCGCCGGACGCGGGCCGGGGGCCGGCGCGGACGCCGCAGGGGCCGCGGGTGCCGCCGGCTGCGGTGCCGTCGGGGGCTTGGGTGCGGCCGGCCGCGGCGCAGCCGGACGCGCCGCCTGCGCCGGAGAGGGCGCGGCGGGCTTGGGGGCGGCCTTCCTGGGGGCGGGCTTCGCGGCGGACTTGCCGTTGCCACCACCCTGCTGGAAGGCGTCAGTCAGTTTGCGTACTACGGGCGCCTCGATCGTCGAAGACGCCGATCGGACGAATTCACCGAGTTCCTGGAGCTTGGCCATGACGACCTTGCTCTCGACGCCGAACTCCTTGGCGAGTTCGTATACCCGGACCTTAGCCACTTCGCTCCTTTTAGGTCCGGGTTGCGGCCGGACCGTCGCTACTTCATGGGCGTACTCATCGCGTACTCATCGAGTGCTCATCGCAATCTCGACCTGCTTTCGACTCGCGAGGTACCAGGGCCGCGCGGGGTTCCGCACGACGCTTCTTACGGTGTTGCCTGCTCAGCAACTGTTGTCTGCTCGACGTACCGGCGCAACGCCTTTGTGTCGAGCGCACCCGGGGCGCGCAGCGCCCGCGTGAACGCCCGGCGGCGCACCGCCTGGTCGATACAGACCAGGGCGGGGTGCACATACGCACCCCGGCCGGGCAGCGTACCGCGAGGATCAGGGACACATGCGTCCTTGATCGCCACGATGCGCAGCAGATCCGTCTTGGCCGCTCGCTCCCGGCACCCCACACACGTGCGTTCAGGGCATGCGCGGGCAGGCGTCCGGCCAGACACGGTTAAGTCTACCTCCCCGTACCGACCTCACCCCTTTGGGGCAGAGATCGAACAGTTGCTGCACACAGATCTGTCGTGTTCCTAGCGCCCTGCGGCCTGGATCTATTCCCCGGGCTGCTCGGTGTCCGGACGGATGTCGATCCGCCAGCCGGTGAGGCGGGCCGCAAGCCGGGCATTCTGCCCCTCCTTGCCGATCGCCAGCGACAGTTGGTAGTCCGGCACCGTCACACGCGCGGAGCGGGCCGCCATGTCCACGACCTCGACCTTGGACACCCGCGCGGGGGACAGCGCGTTCGCCACCATTTCCGCCGGATCGTCAGACCAGTCGACGATGTCGATCTTCTCGCCGTTCAGCTCGCCCATCACGTTGCGCACCCGGCCGCCCATGGGGCCGATGCAGGCGCCCTTGGCGTTCAGACCCGACCGGGTGGAGCGGACGGCGATCTTGGTGCGGTGACCGGCCTCACGCGCGATGGCCGCGATCTCGACCGAGCCGTCGGCGATCTCCGGCACCTCCAGGGCGAACAGCTTCTTCACCAGATTGGGATGCGTCCGGGACAGGGTCACCGAGGGACCGCGCACGCCCTTCGCCACCCGTACGACGTACGAGCGGAGCCGCATGCCGTGCGGGTACGTCTCGCCCGGCACCTGCTCCTGCACCGGCAGGATCGCCTCCAGCTTGCCGATGTCGACGAGCACGTTCTTGGGGTCGCGCCCCTGCTGCACCACGCCGGTGACGATGTCGCCCTCGCGGCCGGCGTACTCACCGAGCGTGGCGTCGTCCTCGGCGTCGCGCAGCCGCTGCAGGATGACCTGCTTGGCGGTGGTCGCGGCGATCCGGCCGAAACCGGACGGGGTGTCGTCGAACTCGCGGGGCTCCTGGCCCTCCTCGAGGTCCTCGGGGTCCTCCTTCGCCCACACGGTCACATGTCCGGTCTCCCGGTTGAGCTCCACGCGCGCGCGTCGGCGGCTTCCCTCGGTGCGGTGGTAGGCGATGAGGAGGGCCGCCTCGATCGCTTCGACGAGCAGGTCGAAGGAGATCTCCTTCTCCCGAACCAAGCCCCGCAGGGCACTCATGTCGATGTCCACGGCTACGCCTCCTCCTCTTCCTTCATGTCCTTCTTGTCCTTGCGGCTGAACTCGACCTGGACGCGTGCCTTGGCGATGTCCTCGAAGGGCAGCCTGCGCGCGGTGGGCTTGCGTCCCTTGATCCCGGGCACCTCGAGGTCGACGCCCTCGTCGTCGACGGTGAGGATTCTGGCCACCAGCTCTTCGCCCTCAGCCAGCTGGAATCTCACCAGCCGGCCGGTGGCGCGCACATAGTGCCGGTGCTGCGTGAGGAGGCGTTCCGCGCCCGGGGTTCCGACCTCGAGGGTGTACTCGCCCTCGCCCATCGCGTCCGTCTCGTCGAGCTTCGCCGAGAGCACACGGCTCACATCGGCGATCCGGTCCAGGTCCGCTCCGGTGTCGGAGTCGACGACGACGCGCAGCACCCGCTTGCGTCCGACGGAGTCCACTGCGATCTCTTCGAGATCGAGGCCCTGGGAGGTGACGAGCGGTTCCAGCAGTTCTCGCAGCCTCTCGCTCTGGGTGGTGCTCATCCGGGTGACTCCTCGGCCGCGTGTGCTGTTGTGGGTTGGTCGCGTGTCTGGTCAAAGGGTATCCGGTCGCAGGGAGTGTTGCCGTCCACCTGTGTCCGAGCGGTGCCGATGAGTGGTCGGACACGTGTGCGCGGGTACGGTGATCACGGGCATGCCGCCCTGTCCTTTCGTACGAGCCTTCGAGGACGTCAGCCGTGCCGTTTCCCCTGTCTCCGCGCACCCCTTCGGGACCGCGCAGAAGGACCCTGCTCGCCTCGGCCGCGGGCGTCGTGTTCCTCACGGGCTGCTCCGGCGGGCCCGAGGACTCCGGCGCCACCGGCGGCGGTCCGTCCGTCACCGACCGGGCACGCGCGCGTGCGGCCCGGGACAGCAGCGGACTCGTGGACGAGTACGACGCGGTGATGGCCGTACATCCCGCGCTGGCCGAGCGGTTGCGGCCGTTGCGGGACGAGACCGCGCGGCATGCCGAGGCGTTCGGGGACACGATGGCAAAGGCGTCGCCCACGGTTTCCGCACCGTCCCCGGTGCCGTCCCCGGTGCCGTCCTCGGTGCCGTCCTCGGTGCCGGGCAGCGAGAAGGATTCGCTCGCGCGGCTCGCGGCCGCCGAGCGGGCGCTCGCGGACCGGCGGGCCGAGGCGCTGCTCGACCTGCCGGGCGAGCTGGCACGGCTGCTGGCCTCGGTGGCGGCGGCCGGGGCGGCGCACGCGTACCTGCTGATGGAGGGTGAGAGATGAGCGAGGCGGAGGACGGGGAGCTGCGGGCACTCCAGGCGGCGCTGGCCGCCGAGCACGCCGCCGTGTACGGGTACGGGGTGGTCGGCGGGAGGATCGAAGAAGGTCGGCGCACGGAGGCACGGGCGGCGTACGACGCCCATCGCGCGCGGCGTGACGCCCTGGTGCGCGAGGTGCGGGACCTGGGCGGTGAGCCGGTCGCCGCGGCCGGCGGATACGCGTTGCCGTTCCCGGTGACGGACTCGACGACGGCCGTACGACTCGCTGCCGAACTGGAGGAACGCGTGGCCGGCGTGTACTCCGACCTGGTGCGGGCGGCCGGGGGCGGCCTGCGGGGCACAGCCGCGGCAGCGCTGCGGGAGGCGGCGGTGCGGGCGGTGCGCTGGCGCGGCGGGAGCGTAGCCTTCCCTGGTCTCGCCGAGCGGGCGGCCACGAACCCGGGGCCGGAAACGGCCACTCCCCCGGCCTCGGCACCGCCTTCGGCTTCGGCGCCGACGGCGTAACCCGTACAGGAAGGAATCGACTCGCGTATGGCTTTCGAACCGCCGCAGCGTCTGGTCAGGGCGCTCGGTGAGACGGCACCGGACGGTGACGCCTGGTTGGAGAAGCTGCCTGAGGTGGCCCAACGGGCCGTTGCTCTACGCGAGTTGACCGTGGAACGCGTGCAGGTGCCGGGCGGGCGGAGCAGCCTGGTGCTGCTGGTGCGGCGGGCGGACGGGACGCCCGCGGTGCTGAAGCTGGCGCCGCCCCGGGCCCGGCCGGAGAGCGAGGGGGCCGCGCTTGCGCACTGGGGCGGCCTGGGCGCCGTCCAGCTGCTCGAACCGGTCGCCGACGACGGCGCGCTGCTGCTGGAGCGGCTGCATCCGGATGTGTCGGTGCGGTCGCTGCCGGAGGCGAAGGCGCTGCTGGAGGCGGCGGGCACGCTGCGGCGGCTGTGGGTGGCGCCGCCGGAACAGCACACCTTCGAGACCGTGGCCGAACGGACCGGGCGGCAGGCCGAGGCGATGCGGGCGAGTACCGCGGCCGACCCGGAGGCGGCGCCGCTGGTCGATGCGGCGCTCGCGGCCCGTGCGGAGCTGCTGAGCGCACCGCCCGAGCACCGGCTGCTGCACGGCACCTTCCGGCAGAGCAAGGTGCTCGCCGGGGACCGGATGCCGTGGCTGGCGGTGGGGCCGGACCCGGTGGTCGGGGAGTGCGCGTTCGATCTGGCCCGCCTCGTCCGCGACCGGGTGGAGGACCTGATCGCCTCGCCCTCGGGCGCCGCGACGACCCGCCGGCGCGTCAAGCGCCTCGCCGAGTCCCTGGACGTCGACCAGGAGCGGCTGCGCGGCTGGACGTTGTTCCGGGCCGTGGAGTCGGGGGTGCGGGCCCGCCGGGTGGGGCGGACTCAGGACGGGGAACTGCTGCTGGAGTTCGCGGGCTGGTTGTGAGGCCCGCCGGGCGCTTCCGGGGACGAGCAGCTTCCACCGTCCGTCCCCGGAGGCCGCAAGGTCACGCCGTGAGGCGGGCGATCGCCTCGTCGACCGGGAGTTCCTCGCGCTCGCCGGTCCTGCGGTCCTTCAGCTCGAGCACGCCCTCGGCGGAGCGGCGGCCGGCGACCAGGATCTGCGGGACGCCGATCAGCTCGGAGTCGGTGAACTTCACGCCCGGGGAGACACCGGCCCGGTCGTCGACCAGGACGCGGACGCCGGCCGCGGCGAGCTTCTCGGCGACCTCGAGGGCGAGTTCGGTCTGCAGGGCCTTGCCGGCAGCGACGACATGCACGTCGGCCGGGGCGACCTCCTTGGGCCAGCACAGGCCCTTGTCGTCGGCGGTCTGCTCGGCGAGGGCGGCCACCGCGCGGGAGACACCGATGCCGTAGGAACCCATCGTCACGCGGACCGGCTTGCCGTTCTGGCCGAGGACGTCGAGCTTGAGGGCGTCGGTGTACTTGCGGCCCAGCTGGAAGATGTGGCCGATCTCGATGGCGCGGTCCAGCTTGAGGCCGGTACCGCACTTCGGGCAGGGGTCGCCCTCCTGGACCACGACCACGTCCACGTACTCGTCGACCTCGAAGTCACGGCCCGCGACGACGTTCTTCGCGTGCGTGTGCTCCTTGTTGGCGCCCGTGATCCACGAGGTGCCGGGGGCCACGCGCGGGTCGGCGAGGTACTTGACCTTCTCGCCCAGGCCCTGCGGGCCGACGTAGCCGCGGACCAGGTCCGGGCGGCCCGCGAAGTCCGCCTCGGTGACCATCTCGACGACCGCCGGGGCGAAGTGTGCCTCGACCTTGTCCATGTCGACCTCGCGGTCGCCGGGGACGCCGACGGCGACGATCTCGCCGTCCACCTTGACGAGGAGGTTCTTCAGGGTGGCGGAGGCCGGGACGCCGAGCGATGCGGCGAGGGTCTCGATGGTGGGGGTGTCCGGGGTCGGGATCTCCTCGGCGGCCGGGACGTCGGAGGCGTCCACCGGCTTGAGCTCGTACGAGATCGCCTCGGTGTTCGCGGCGAAGTCGCAGTGGGGGCAGTCCGCGAAGGTGTCCTCGCCGGCACCGGCCGGGGCGAGGAACTCCTCCGACTTCGAGCCGCCCATCGCGCCGGCGGTCGCTGCGCAGATGCGGTAGTCGAGGCCGAGGCGCTCGAAGACCTTCTGGTAGGCCTGGCGGTGCAGGGCGTACGACTCGGCGAGGCCCTCGTCGGCGAGGTCGAAGGAGTAGGAGTCCTTCATCAGGAACTCGCGGCCGCGCAGGATGCCGGCCCGGGGCCGGGCCTCGTCGCGGAACTTGGTCTGGATCTGGTAGAGGATCACCGGCAGGTCCTTGTAGGAGGACACCTGGTCCTTCACGAGGAGGGTGAAGATCTCCTCGTGGGTGGGGCCGAGGAGGTAGTCGCCGCCCTTGCGGTCCTGCAGACGGAACAGCTCGGGGCCGTACTCGTCCCAGCGGCCGGTCGCCTCGTACGGCTCCCTCGGCAGCAGGGCGGGGAGCAGCACCTCCTGGGCGCCGATCGCGTCCATCTCCTCACGGACGATGCGCTCCACGTTGGCGAGGACCTTCTTGCCGAGCGGCAGCCAGGTCCACACGCCGGCGGCGGTACGGCGGACGTAGCCGGCGCGGACGAGCAGCTTGTGGCTGAGGACCTCGGCGTCCGCCGGGTCGTCGCGCAGCGTCTTCGCCATCAACTGGGACATGCGCTGGACCGGTGCGTTCGCCATCGTTCTCGTACTCCTGCCGGGTAAGGGTGATGGCAAGGAGGTTAGCCGGGCGGTGCGGGGCGGTGGAAATCGGTTAGGGCCTGTCCGGCGGATCAGGTCGCAGGAAATCGGCGGCGCCCTATTGAACGCAGGTGAGCGGGGTCTGGTGCGTCCAGCTGCAAGGCGGAGGAGGGAGTCGACGCGGAGCGTCGGCGACCGACGACAACGCCGCAGATGGGCGTGCCAGACCCCGCGTCTGCGGCATGATCCGCCGGACAGGCCCTAACGGCGGCGGAGCGGGAGGGGGGCGCCCATCACGGCGTACGGCTTGGGGGCGCTGGGGAAGAGGACCTGGCGGGCGAGGTCCACGTAGCCGAGGGAGTGGTACAGGCCGCGGGCCGGGCTGTCGGTGTCGATGGCGGAGAGGATGGAGCGGGGCTCGTCGGCGGTGTCGGTGATCGCGGTGATCAGGGCACGGCCGATACCGCGGTTCTGGTAGCGCGGGTGCACATGCAGCTCGGTGATCACGAAGGAGTTGTCGAGCCAGTCGTCGACGCCCTGGGCGCGGAGGTAGGGCTCGACGATGGTGGACCACCAGTGGGTGCGGTCGTTGGGCATGCCGTACACAAAACCCACGAGGCGTCCGTCAGGGGTGGTGGCGCCGAGGGCGCGGGCTCCCGGGTAGGTCATGTGCCGCAGCACGATCTGCCGGCGTACGGCGATCTCGTCGGCGCCGAGGCCGAACGCTACCGCTTGGACGGCGAGGGCTTCGTCCACCCTGGACGGGAGGTCGAGGGGGCCGATCACGATGTCTTCATGGTGGTGGGGGGCGTGACCGGGGAGGCGCATGGGGGGAGCGTACAGGGGGTTACTGTCGTCGTCCCGGTGCAGGTGAGTGGGGGCCCGGTCGCGCAGTTCCCCGCGCCCCTGGGACGTCACCTTGACGTTCCTCAGAACAGGACGCTCATGAACGCGCCGACCTCCTGGAAGCCCACTCTCCGGTACGTCCTTCTCGCCGCCGTGTTGTAGTCGTTGACGTACAGGCTGACCACCGGGGCGACGTCGGTGAGGGCGTAGCGCAGGACCGCTGCCATGCCGGGAGCCGCAAG
>NZ_JBQQCE010000046.1:0-32460 GCF_052245645.1 Streptomyces sp. KR55
GACGGACGCCGCCGAGTACCTCGGCCGGACCCGCCGGGTTCACGAGGCGCTCGACCTGGTCGACGCCACTCTGTCGGACAGTCTTGAGCCACTGCAGGAAGCATGCATGCGCCTGGTGGCCGCCGAGATCCACCAGGCCGCGGGCGACGACGACGCCGCGATGACACACCTCCAGCAGGCCCTGGACCTTCCCGCGCTGCCGCCCGACTTGCGCATCCGGCTGCTGAAGACCAAGGCGACGGGCCACGTGTACCTCGGGGACATCACCACTGCCGAGCAGACCGACACCGGGCTGGTCGAGGCCGCCTACCGCAGCCACGATCCGGCCCTCGTCGTCAGCGCCGAGGTGTTCCAGTCGCAGACGTTCTTCTACCGCGGGCGCCTTGCCCGCGCCCTCGAGCTTGCCGAGGAGGCCACCGGACGTGCCGGCACAGAGTCCGCCGTGCTCTACCTGCGGCCCCCGCGGATTCCGGCGCTGTGGCTGGCCACGGTGCTGACCGCCACCGACCGGCTCGCGGACACCGAGCGGATTCTGCGGGAGGGGCAGCGCGAAGCGGAGGCGCTGGGCCTCGGCTGGTCACTTCCCCACTGGCATGCCACCCGTGCCTGCGCACTACTCGAACAGGGAGCGCTGGACGACGCGGCCGTGGAGGCCGAGGCCAGTCTGACGGTGGCGGACGAACTCGAGATCACTCAACCGAATCCGCAGGCCCGCTCCGTGCTGGCATTGGTGGAGATCAGACGCGGTGACCTCGCCAAGGCCAGAGACCATCTCCGCGCCGCGGAAGCCGGTTCCGGCACGACCACACAGCGGTACGGCCCGTGGGTGTCGCTCGCGCGCGCCTGCCTGGCGGACGCGGAGGGCCGCGATGCCACAGCGGCAGTGGCACTCGCGGGCAGCTTCGGGGACCGTGAGCCGACGCTGCTGCTGGCGGTACCTCCATCCCACTGGCCCGGGATCGTGCGCATCGCGCTCCGCGACGAGGATCCGTCGGTCGCGCAGGCCGTGTCCGGCGCACTGCGCAGCATGACCGCACAGGACGACAGCCAGCAGATCATCGGGGCAGTCCGCGCCCACGTGGACGGATTGCTTCACAGCGACCCCCGTGCACTGGCGTCTGCCATCGCCGGCTACCGGAGCACCGGCAGGCCGCTGGCCCTGGCCGCGGCCTGCGAGGACCTCGGCGAGCTCATGGCCACATCGATCGATACGACGCCGGCGATCCCGTACTTCGAAGAGGCGGGTCAGCTGGCGTCGGCCTCGGGAGCCCTGCGCGATCACGAGCGCATCAGGCGGCGCCTTCGGCAGCTCGGCGTGCGCACCAGCGCCGTACGGCACCGCACGACCGGCCCCCCGGAGTGGGGGAACCTGACCGAATCCGAGCGGAAACTGATCCCGCTCGTCGTCGACGGCCTCACCAACCGGGCCATCGCCGACCGGCTCTACGTGTCCGTGCACACGGTCAACACACACATGAAGCACATCTTCACCAAGCTCGGCATCAACACGCGAGTCGAGCTGACCCGGCTGGCGATCGAACAGGGTGGTACCGCCGACGGGGCCGACTGAGCGGTGCCCCCGACCGGCAGGGCGCGGCGGCAAGGATCCCTTGAATGGGCGATGCCGGCACCGGCCGCACCCGTGATGCTGGTCGCGACGGCGTGGCCACCGGCACGGCACCGCCTTTCATCAGGAAGTGACCGCCTCATGAACACGATGCGCGCAGTACGCGCACACCGACGCGGAGGCCCCGAACGACTGGTCCACAAGACCGCACCGCAGCGCCCCGAGCCCGGGCTCGGCGATGTCGTCGTCGCGGTACGGGCCGCCTCCATCACCACAGGAGAACTCGTCTGGGACGCCACCTGGACCGACAGCTTCGACGGATCGGGGCGGGACCGGACACCCATCGTTCCCGCACACGAGGTGTCCGGCGTCGTGGTCGAGCACGGAGCCGGTGTCACAGCTCCCGCCCTGGGCGCCGAGGTTTGCGGACTCATCCCGTTCCTGCGTGACGGAGCCACGGCCGAGTACATCAGCGTGCCGGCAGGGATCCTCGCCGCCAAGGCGGCCCGAGTGAACCACCGGAGCGCGGCGGCCGTCCCCTTGGCTGCGCTCACCGCACGGCAGGAGCTGGTCGACCACGCCCACATGGAGCCCGGCAGCATGTTCTCGTCCACGGCGGCGCCGGTGGCGTCGGCTCGTTCGCCGTACAGCTCGCCCCGCGCTGGGCGCGAGAGTCACCGCGACCACCTCGGCCCGCGACACCGAGTTCGTTGCGGGCCTCGGTGCCCACAACGCCATCGATTACGCGGGCAGTCGGTTCGAAGACCACGTGGCCGACGTGGACGTCGCATTCGACACGGTGGGCGGCGACACCCGGACCCGGTCCTGGGCCCCTTCTGCGCCCAGGCGGCGTCCTGGTCAGCATCGTCGCGCCGCCGGCCTCGGCGCGGCCCAGGACCATGCCGCACGCGGAGTGTTCTTCGCGGTCGAGCCGGATCGCGACGGACTCGACTCCATCAGTGAGTTGATCACGAACAGACGGCTGAGCCCGAAGACCGACCGGGTCGTTCCCCTCGCCCAAACCCGCGCCGTGTACGAGGCGCTCGAGAAGGAGCACCAGCGTGGCAAGGTCGTCATCCATGTCACGGACGGACAGTCAACCGCAGCCCAGGGCGGTCGGGCCCGGTGCCCACACGGACCCGGAACGCGGATACCGCGGCCAACTCCGCGCGGCCGTGACCGCGAGCGCGGCCCCGCACGGATACACCCTGGCGCTGTGGACCGCCACCGCGGTGACGTCGTCCGATCGGGGTGCCCCAGGGGCGGCCGAAGTCCTGGCGCTCCTCGCCGGTGCGACGCTCACCTTCGTCGCGTTGGGTGTAGTCGCATACGGCGGTGCCCCCATGACGCCGGACAGGTCCGTCCCGGCCGGCACGTGGATATGGGCCGCCTTCCATCTGCCCACGGCGGCTTTCGCCGCGCTGGTCAGCCTGTTACTCGCACGGTGTTGTGCAGGGCCCCTCCTGTGGGGGCTCGTCGGGACGACCACGACCGCCGTGTACCTGCTGGGTGTCAGCGCCCAGTTCCTCTGCTTTGCCGTTCGCCGAGTCACCAAGAAGCCACAGACACTCACCCGTAAGAGGTTCACCATGTCTCTCGCGCTCGACCCCGCAGCCCAGGACCTTCTGTTCCGGGAGGCACGGACCGCCAACACCTTCACCGACGAGCCAGTGACGGACGACCGGATCGAGGCCATCTACGACCTGGTCAAGTACGGCCCCACCTCGATGAACCAGCAGCCGCTGCGTATCGTGCTGGTCCGTTCCGCCGAGGCGCGCGAGCGCCTGGTCGAGCACCTGTCCGAGGGCAACCGCAAGAAGACCGCGGCAGCCCCACTCGTCGCCGTCCTCGCCGCGGACAATGAGTTCCACGAGGAACTGCCCAGCCAGTTTCCGCACTTCCCACAGGCCAAGGATCTCTTCGCCGAGCGTGCGGTGCGTGAGCGGTCCGCAAGGCTCAACGCACTCCTCCAGGTCGGCTACTTCATCATCGGCGTCCGCGCCGCCGGCCTGGCCGCAGGACCGATGACCGGCTTCGACGCCGAGGGCATCGACAAGGAGTTCTTCAGCAATGGCGAGCACTCGGTTCTTGCTGTCGTCAACATCGGCATGCCGGGCGAGAACGCGTGGTTCCCACGCTCTCCACGCCTGACGTACGCTCAAGTGGTCACTACCGTCTGATTGAGGGACAACGGCCAGTCGGCGGCGCACCTCTTCTTCAGCGCGCGGTCCAGCCGCGGCACCCGCGCGGCCAGGAGCTCCAGCACTTCCAGCACCCAGCGCCGCACGGTGGAAGCGGAGACGTCGTTGACGCCGGTCGGCAAGGCGCCGGTCACAGCGCAGGTGAGCGAGGACGAGCACGGCGATCTGTCCTGCCGTCAGCTTGCGCCACCGGGAGCGGAGTTTCTTCAAGTAGCCGCGGAGCAGGTCGGCGACCAGGGTGATGGTGGCGCTCGATAGCGGCAAGCGGCACTGCTGGACAACACCAGAAGGGTGTCAGCCAGCCTGGCAGGGTGACGAGCGCATGTCGCGTCGGCTCACCCGCGGCGCTCTTCGTGTCGGTGTGGGGTCAATGAGCAGGGGATACGGAGCTGCTCCCTGCGCTCATGAGGATCCATCACGCGAGTATGCGAGGCCGAAAAGGCGCGGACGGAGTTCTACGAAGACAGAAGCGGCCTGGTCCAGGGAACTTTCCGTGGGGGACGTCTCGAATTGCACGGTCCTGCTGTCTCCGTTCCTCCGGGTGCCGGTGCTGTCGAGTGGCGCGATCGCGCGGCACTGCGTGATGGCCCGCTATGTCAGTCGGCTCCTGGTCAAGGCCGTTCCGGCCGTCATGTGCTCCAGCGTTGGCCGCCCGACTGCCACAGGGGTGTGGTGCGGTCGGCTCGCGGGGGCAGCCGCGCGGAGGAGCGGACCAGTGGGCCGGACAGGCGCAGATGTTGTGACATCGCTTCCGGGTACGGCGAGCAGCCATGGTCAGGCCCGAGTCCAGACCAGCCCGCACCTGGCAGTGCCCGTCACGCAGCGCATCAGTGAGGTCGCCTGACGTCGACTGAAGCGCCCGGCAGCTCATTCCAAGAAGGCTTCTTTCAACCGCGTTTGGCGTGCACGCGGGCGCAGCGCCCGGAGCCCCGGCTGTCACAGCTCCGTCAGCTGTTCGGTCAATGCGGGTGTGGCTTGCGCAGTGTCCGTACAAGCCCTCGCAGCGAGGAAGGGAGCAAGCATGTCAAGAGCCCGGCGGAGCGGCCCGTGCGATGCGATGTCCCACAGCTCGCTTACGGCGCCGTCCGCGCGCCGACCGCAGTGGGGTCCGGCCAGGCCGCGAGGTTGCCCCTGCCGATCCGCACGCACTCCGGTTTCGCACGACTCCCGGCTTGAGCCGAAGAAAGACGCATGATGCCCCGAGACGACCAGCACCCCGATCCTGCCGCCGCCAGTGTGTCGCTGGCAGCCGAGGCCGCCCTGCTCGAGGCTCGTCTGCGCATGCTTCACGAGGCACTCGACGCGGTCGACGCGCGCATTGCGGCGGTCTCCGACACACTGCGCCGATACGCTGCTCAGCAGCCGCCGTCAACGCCGCGGCCCTGAGGACCACGCGGTTCGTCCGGCCAAGCCGCTGCCGTCCCCCGCCCATACGACGCATGCCCAGGGTGGTTGAAACACTCCCTGCCGCGCTGGCCCTGACGGGACGGCGTCCTGGCCACTGCGGGTGACGGGGCTCGGCGTCGCCGCACGACCGGTGAGCGGTCCGGGCCCTATCGGTCGCGCCTTGTGGTCGCTCATACCGTTGCGTTGCCCGCGGGCATACGCCCGGCTCCCCGGTGACAGCACTGTGTTCCGCGTTCCATCTTTCAGTGCACCCGGGTCTCCGCGACATATGTGGTCCGTCAGATTCATCTGTATTCCGGGATGCACTACTGCCTATGATGTCCAGGGGGCACCAATCCCGGCGTCCGGGCCGAGTGGCACCGCAGGTGAGTCGGCGGGGACGCAACAAGAAGGGTTGAGGATGAGAGGAACACATGGTCTCTGCAACCCACGCGGCGCACAACATTGAGATCACCGCTGAAAGTCTCCAGGAGGAGCTGGCCCGCCTGGAGGTCCAGAAGCAGGCGCTGGAGAGGGAACTGGCTGCAGTCGTAGCGCATCTCGGCTCCGTCCAGCGCGCCCTCAGTGCCCTCGAGGTCCTGATGCACGACACAGCCGGCGCGGCCCCGGCGGCCACTGCCAGTGCCGCGCCCACAGGGCCGGCCCACGCAACGGCGCCCGTGGAACCGCAGACGGATGTGTCCTCCTCCGCGTCCGCAGACGTCGCCTCGAAGACCGAACCACAGGTCCAGCAGCCCGAGCGCCGGCAGGGCGCAAAGGTGCTTGCCGCCTCCGGAGCCTCCGCCGACGCTGACGGGCAGAGGAAGTACGGCAAGCTGACCGAGCAGATCCTGGAGTACTTCGCAACGGTCGACAATGTGGATGTGCGTGCTCGCGATGTAGCCGCCGCTCTCGGCCGCGACACCGACAGTGGGAGCATCAACGCGGTCCGGAGTACGCTCGATCGCCTGGTCGGCACCTCCCGTATCCGCCGAACCGGCCGGGGCCTCTACCGCGCCAAGCGCTCCTGACCTCGCGCAGGGGCAACGTACGCAGCCGGGTCATCGAGTACGGCGCCGCCCCTGGGCCGTGTCAACGCGTTTCGGACACCTTTCACGGAGGATGTGTCGCACGGTGTCCGAAACGCTGTGAACAGCCTATCAGTCCCACGGCCTTCGGCCCGTTGTCTGCCGTAGCTCGATCGCAGTATGCCCCGAAACGGGAAGAAGCGGGCGCCATTTACCTGTGTGCGATCGCTCAGCTCCGACAAGTCGGAAACGGTGTGATGACAAGCATCACACTGTCTTGAGTAGTCACTGTTCTTGGCAGAGCATCTGGGAAGTGTGAACGCCTCACCCGAGCCAATGACTCTCCCCCGCCCCACCGAAGACCCTGCGTCGCCGCTCTCCCCCGGCACTCACACGATCACTGTCCGGCACGGGTTGTCGCGCGTCGAACAGCGCTACCACGTCGCCGGCACAGGCCCGGTGTGCATCGCCCACTCGGGCGGACCCGGCATCAGCTGGGAGTATCTGCGCATGCCTCTGCTCGAACGCAGTCTGACCATGGTCTACATCGAGCCTGTCGGTACCGGCGCATCCGGCTTCCTGGCCGATCCTCGCGAATACACCCTGGCCACGTACACACATTTCCTGCACGCTGTGATCGAGCACCTCGCGCTGCCGGACGTCGTGCTGCTCGGCCACTCGCACGGAGGGTTCGTCGCCCAGCGGTACGCTCTCGAACACCCGGGGCGTGTCGCGGCTCTGGTCCTGTACGACACCTCGCCGGTGACGGACGAGGGGTTCTGGTCGGCCGCAGTCGCCAACCTGGAGCGCTTCGTGCAGCGCCACATCAGCGAACACCCTGAGGTGGCCGGTTACGTCACCGCTCTCACCACCCGGCTCGACCAGCTCACCGACGACGGCACGACCGCCGTGCTGCGCACGATCATGCCGGCTTACCTCTACGACTACTGGGGCCGCGAGGAGGAGTTCAGGCCCGTCCGCCAGTCGCTGCGGATGTACGCCGCGCCCAGCCGGGGCGAAGGTCCCCCTTTCGACGTCCGCGACGAGCTGTCCGCCATCACAGCCCCCACGTTGGTACTCGTCGGAAAGGACGACTTCATCTGCGGGCCGCATTGGGCACGGATGATCCACCAGGGCATCCCGAAGGCACGGCTCGTGGTCCTGGACGAGACCGGCCATATGGCGCACCTGGAGCATCCGGAGGCATTCCGCGCCGAGGTGACCGAGTTCCTCGCGTCGAGACGCGAGGACGTCCGGTGAGCTCGGAGGGAAGCATCGGGCAACGGGGCCGGCTGTCCGGCCGGGACCGGATCCGCTGTCAGTTGGTGCGCAGCATGCCGGGAAGCACCGGTCATCGTGCTCCCTGCCGCGGCAAGCCACGCCACGACGGTGAAGAACCCTAGGTGGATGACCGCTCAGGCTCTGTGCAGGGCGCTCTCCCCGTCGGGCGCTGCCCGGTTTCGGTCTGCTCGGTCAGCCGACGGCACCGATGATCATCGCGCTGCACAGGCCGAGCATCATCATGGTGATAAGAGTCGTCGCCATGTACGCGCTCCGGCGCAGCTGTGCATAGCGCTTGGCGTGGTGATCTTCCACCGCCTTGATGTGGTCGGTGATGTGCTGCGTCATCATCCGGCAAACCCGGATCTGCTCTTCCACGTACCACCACTCGATCTCGGCTTTCTGTGCCTCGCTCAGCCCGGCCACGCGTGCGGCGAACTCGGCCGCACGGCTTTGAGCGCTACGGCGGTGGGCTTCCCGGAACAGGAATCCTTCAATGTCGGTCAGGCCGCGTGCGGCCTCGTCACTGGCGTTCACAAGGTCCTCCAGACAGGTAAAGAATCGTCGATCTGCACTGCAGTGCAAGGCGCATCACGACGCACAGGTGGCGTTGGCAGAAATCCGTATTCCGGTCGTTGCATGAGCAGCGCCATCACACCACCGATGCCGCGAGAACGCGCTCGGCGTCGCTCGATTACGGCAGAACAGGCCCCTCGGGCGCGGAAGCAACCCGACAGGACACACGTTGTGACCAGTTATGGACGCCCATGTATGAACGATGCATGACGGCAACATGTCGGCACTCTCCCCGCGCGGAGCACCGGATCAATGCCGAAATTCAGCATACCCCGCTGGTGAAAGCGGCAGAGAGTGGGGGTGGCGGCAGCACCGCCGAGTCCGATCCCCCTGGCCAAGATCCCTTGGTCGTCACGGCATACATGATCTGCTGACATCACACGTTGTGAAAACACACTGTTGTCGTACTACTATGCCTGCGGTGCCGCCCAGGCCGAGAACCACGGCCCCCTTCTGCGCCCGCCCAACCGCACGAGATTCCACGTGCTTTGGCTCGACTGCCCGTGCGGATGCGGCATTCGGACGGGGCGCCCGGCCCCCGGGGCGCCTTCCCACTCTTCTCATCAGAAAGATTCGGATGCGAATCAAAGACGTGAGCATGATGCTCGCCGGCTCCACCCTGATCGCCACTCTGGCGGCCTCCCCGGCCGTCGCGGACAGCTCCGCCCTTCCCACCCCGGACACCGCTGCGGTGCGCTCCGTCCAGAAGACGGCCGTAGCACAGGGTGCGCCCGGAGCGCTCACCCGGATCGACGAGGGCCTCAGGAGCTACCACATCGTCACCGGGGAGGCGGACACCGCCACCCACACCCAGATGGACACCGGCCGCAGATTCCGCGTGGGCAGTGTCAGCAAGACCTTCACCACCGTGGTGCTGATGCAGCTCGCCGCCGAGGGACGCGTGGACCTCGACGCCCCGGCCAACACCTACCTGCCCAAGTCGCTGCCCGACGACCGCATCACCGTGCGGCACCTGCTCAGCCACCGTAGCGGCCTGTACGACTACACCAACGACATGTTCTACTACACCGTTCCGGGCTTCGAGGCGGTCCGGAACAAGGTGTTCAGCTACCAGGACCTCATCGACCTGTCGACCGCCCGCCCTCTGAACAACGCACCGGGCGCGGCCTACAGCTACTCCAACACCAACTTCGTCGTGCTGGGGCAGCTCATCGAGAACATCACCGGCACGCCCATGGCCACCCACTACCAGCAGCGCATCTTCGGTCCCCTACGGCTGAGGAACACCTCCTACGTCCACCCGCAGACAACCATCTCCGGCTCCTATGCCCACGGTTACCTCCGCCAGGACGACACCACCCTGCCCCTGGTCGACTCCACCGAGCAGACCGTCTCGTGGGCACAGTCCGCAGGTGCGGTCATCTCCAACGCAACAGACCTGAACCGCTTCTTCTCCTCGCTCGTCTCCGGGAAGCTCCTCCCCGCCGAGCAGCTGGAGCAGATGATGACCATGGTTCCGGTCAACGCGGACGGCAGCCAGTCCTACGGTCTGGGTCTGCGCGCCAGGAAGCTGTCCTGCGGCACCATGGTCTACGGCCACACCGGAACCATGCAGGGCTACTACACCTACGCCTTCACCACCGCCGACGGCACCCGCAGCATGACCTCGCTGGCGAACACTTCCAACAACGGAACCGTCAACGCGACACTCGGTGCGACGCTGGAGGCCACGTTCTGCGGAGCCACCAGCACCAAGGCTGCATCCCCATCCGGATCCGACACGAACGGATTCACTGAGGACATCGCACCCCAGATCGTCCGCCGCTGAGCCAGCCCTCCACCCATGACGGCCCGGTGCGACCTGAGGCTCGCTGTGCGCCGGCCTCCCCACCGGGCCGTCCCGCCCCCACGGGACTGCTTCACACCCTCACCTCCGACACCTGCCACCGCAGCCCGGGCGACGCTGTCCTCTGCGGCAGGCAAGCTCGAGTGGCCTGACGGCGGCCGCGCCGGGGCGCGTCAGGGCCGGGGCTGCCCCAGGCGACCTGCGGCCGCACCGCTGTGGCGGACCCGGCCGGAGTCGCTGCCGCTCTGGCTGGTGTCCTTGGCGCAAAGGTGACTTGGCGCAGGCTGGACACGTCCAGATGCTGACGGGCCGCATCGGCGCCCCCACTCTTTCTGTCCATGAGATCAACGCATAGATGGCGGCGGCCGGTCACCTCCGCGCCGCGCCACCGCCCGGTGGCGATAGCCACACTGATGGCAGTATTCAAGGGTACGGCCGCATCCGGCATCGCCCAGGGCGCCGCCGAACCGGCCCGCGCCAAGAACGCGCCACGCCCGTCCGTCCACACCGTCACACTGACCACGGGAGACCGTGTCACAGTGAACCGTTACGCGGACGGCCGCCAGGTGGCCAGTGTCCGTCCGGCACATGGACGGGAGGGCGGCGGATTCCCGACGACGTCGCAATTGTCGGATTCGACAACTCGTACATCGCCCGGTACACCCATCCCTCACTGACGAGCGTGTGCCAGCCGGTGGAGGAGATCGGGAGCACCATCGCCCGTCTCCTGCTCGACGAGATCGCCGATCCCGGCGCACCACGGCGACACATCACGCTTCCCACCGAACTGATCGTGCGCAACTCGTCCTGACCCACGCTGATGTCTTGACAGTGGAGCAATGAGGCGGGTGCCTCCGGGCTCGACTGAGAGAGTCCCGCACCGCGACGGCGGGGGCGCCGTAGCGAGCGCACCAGGATCCGATGGACGCGCTGTCGGCGGAGCCCCGCACCGCGTCTCATTCGTACCGAAGCCCGAGGTCAACGCTGGGACCAATTCCCACTGTCGAAACCACGTCAACTGATCACCAACTGGGGCCACATAGGGCTGTCATACGGGGCCAACGACAGACAGCTGTCGAAGCCGGCCCTCGGCCGTGACTGCGACAGCGGCCGAAGAGGCTTGTGCCTCGTCCAGCGGTCAGCGGCCTCGGGGGTGCGGATCTTCGGGCAGGTCCAGCCGAGGGTCTGCTTGAACAGGCGGAAGGTGTGCTTGAGCTCGAAGCGCCGCAGGTACGCCTGCCAGAGGCGATTGGTGTCGGTGTCGGCTTCGGTGGCGTCGGTGCCTGACCACCACAGCCAGACCGGCTTCGAAGTCGCTCCGCTGGGCCGGTGGTCGACGTCCAGGCGGATCACGGTTCCCTCGACGATCGGGACTGTGCCGTCGGTTGCCGCCCAGGAGGAGCGGTGAGTCAGTTCGGGGTGGAGCCGGTTCCAGGAGCGGGCGGTGGCAGTGCCGTGAAGGTGCGTGTCGGTGACGGTTTCGGTGTCCGGGGTGCCCCAGCTGTCGGGCTGTCCGAAGACGAACTCACCTCCGTACCAGGGTGTCCGGCCCAGCGTATGTGGCTGCCGGGGCTGAGCTGTGGGCGTCGGGCCGTAGCCAGCAGGTGACGTCGACGGCCAGGACCAGCCAACCGTCGGCGGCCCGCGGCACAGGCGCCGCAGCCAGTGCCTGCAGCAGCCGGGGCGCATCCACCCGGCCCTGGCCACGGCCGCGTAGAGCCCGCCATGACCGCGGCGGTGTTCGCCCACCAGCGACAACTCGGCCAGCGACCTCACCGGCCCGTCGCCACACAGGACTGCGTCGGGCCAGTTCGAACAACGCGTCCGAACGCGCTGTCAGACAGGAGTAGAACTCGGCCCGGAAGCATGACAGGTCCGCAAGCGGCTCCAGACGAGCATCGTGATGCAGCAGACTCATCCTCACGGCCTTCGTGCTGAATGTGTGTGTTCCTTGGTCGGAGCACATGTTCAGACGAAGGCCGCTTCCTCGTACGCCGGTTACCGCACCGAGTGATCAAGTACAACGCATCGTTCGAAGCCCGAGGTTGAAGATCAAGCTAGTGCGTCACGTCGAGGCGGACGACCGCGCCGATCTCGACGAGCTGGTCGGGCAGCGCAAGGTCGGACACACCCATGACGGTGCTGGTCGGCCGGTGGTCGCCGCAGTACGCGGCGTGCAGGCGGGCGACCGTGTCGAAATGCTCCCGCAGGTCCCTGACGAGGACGGTGGTCTCGACGATCTGGTCGCGGGTGGCGCCGAAGTGCTCCAGCACCCGGTCGAGGTTGTCGAACGTCGTCCTCACCTGGAGCTCGAAATCGCCCGCCCCGACGAAGGCACCGGTCATGTCGTGCGACAACTGTCCGGAGATGTAGAGCGTGTCGCCGGCCTGCACGGCCTGGCTGAACCCGTAAAGAGACTCCCACGGCATACCGAAGCCGAATTCCCTGGACTGAACAGTCACGGTTCTCTCCTTGTAAACGACCGAACCATCCCCGCGCGGGCGGGACAACAACTGAGACCAGCATCGCCGCGATGGTGTGACAGAACCCTCCCGGCGCGGGCGGGAACGACTCCAAGATGCTGCCGTACAACCACAAGCCCGAGGCCCCTCCCCGGTCACGTCCGGTGGCATGGTGTAACCGACGGCCTACTCGGTGATCCGGTGACAGGTTATGCGGTTGGGGCGATCTCCGGCTCGGTGTCGCCTTCGATCGGGTGAAGGCGGCACCGGCCGAGGATTCTGGCCCCGGTCGAAGTGCATGTAGAGCTGTGGCAAAAGGGCAGGCTGCAACATCCCGTCCGGCTGGGCGTAGCGGCTGGCGAAGGCACCGACGGCCGCAGACACCCCGACCTGCCTCATAACGCTCGTCGGGGAAGGGAGCTGTGTCTGCATGACCTGCTTGTGCAGCACGGCGCCTGGAAGGGATACGCGGGACACCAATGCTGTCTGTTGGCCGTGATCCCGGAGCGGGCACACCATCCGCGGCCCGCAGTGACCGCAGCACTGCGATGTCCGATCTGCGGCTCATGCCGAAGTTCAACGCAGCGTAGTCAGCACCAGACCAGCACCGGAGAATCTCGTGCTGGGCGGAGAGCCGGGATGTGCCCCCTCCCGCGACTGCCGGCCTGACGGGCGCCGGTCTCACGGTCGACGGGCCTTCGGGCGCGCCACCGCGCCCGCCGTGCGCACCTTCCAGTCGCATGCCGGAATCGGCGCGGACGGCGTCGTCGGGCCGGTCACGTGGCAGAACCTGCTGTGACACTACGAGAACATCGACTTCGGCACCGGCACGATGTGCGCACAGAGCCCCGACGACCACGACAATCACCTGAGCATCCGTGCACCACGGTGGCTCTCCCGCCGCGGGCGGGGCGTGTACGGGCGGAAGAGCAGCCCGGGTCGGTGCCGAAGCGCGTCGCGCCGACTCGGCGCCTACGCCGTGTCGAAAACCGCCTTCAGTTCGGCCCAACGGTCGGCGCGCACGTACACCGGTACGACGTCCAGCGGGGTGGCACGGCGCACGGCCGCGCCGCCCTGGTGGCGCTCGCCGGTCCATACGTCGATCCACTCGGTGCCTGCCGGGAGGTAGACCTCCTTGGATTCGGCCCCCTCCTGGGTCACCGGGGCGACGAGGAGCGCGGAGCCGAGCGTGAAGTGGTCCGGGAAGTCCCAGATCCGCTCGTCCGCGGCGTAGTCGAAGAACAGCCCGCGCATCAGCGGCTTGCCCTGCGCCAGACCGGCCCGGGTCTCGGCCGAGAGGTAGGGGACCAGGCGGTCGCGCAGCTTGGCGTAGAAGCGGAAGATCTCCAGCACTTCGGGGCGGCCGGAGCGGTCGGCGATGTTCCACGGAGTGCGGTCGCGCAGCGGTGTGCGGTGGTGGTTGTACTCCGAGTGGTACTGCATCACCGGCATGAACGCTGAGGCCGCAGCGGCGCGCAGGTACAGCTCGGCAGTAGGCACGTCGCCGGAGAATCCGGCGATGTCCCAGCCCCAGTAGACGATGCCGCAGGCCGAGGCGGTGATGCCGGCGTTGACCGAGTGACGGAAGGCGTCCCAGGTGGAGTCCTCGTCGCCGGCCCAGAAGGCGCCCGCGTTCTGCGAACCGGTGAAGCCCGCGCGGGAGAACGTCACCGGAGCCTTGCCGCACTCGCGCAGCAGTTCGCCGTAGGCGCGCGGGTACTCGACCGGGAAGAGGTTGTTGGTGACGGCGCCGCCGGTGCCGTCGGCGTAGCGCAGGTCGTAGCCCCAGGCGTGCTCACCGCCGTCGGTCTTGAAGCCGTCGATGCCGATCTCGTCGACCAGGTAGCGGCGCTTGTCCAGCCACCACTCGCGGCCCTCGGGATGGGTGAGGTCGGGCATCAGGGCCTGTGGGAACCACCAACCGCGGTTACGGTAGGGCCGCTTGCCGTCCTGTTCCAGGACGCAGTACCCGTTGTCGATCATCGCCTTGGCATCGGCGGCTGCCTGCCCCCGCGGCGCCGGGCGCATCTTCATCAGCGGGATCTGCCAGAGCAGCACCTTGATGTCGCGGTCGTGCAGTTCCTCGACCATGCCCCTGGGGTCCGGCCAGGCGCCGTCCTCGGGGAAGGTGAAGTCCTTCAGTCGGTGCGGGGCGCCGTCCTCGGTGACTTCGTACTCGGCGTCGCGGAAGACCGTGAAGGTGGCCTCGTCCGACCAGGCTTCGATGACCAGGGCTCCGACGGGGATGTCCAGGTCACGATGGGCGTCCATCTCGGCCATCACCCGCTTCTGGGTATTCCACTCGTTGCCGCTCGCCCACAGGCGGAAGACCCAGTCGGGGAGTTCCTCGGGCCGGCCTGCCTCGTCGAGGAAGCTGTCGAGCACCTCGGCGGGGGTGCCGGCCCAGCACACCGTCTCGATGGTGCCGTCGGAGCCGGTCTCGGCCTCGATCCACAGCAGATTCCGGTCGGTGGCGCCCACGTCGTACCAGGTACGGCGCGAGGTACGGATGTGGAAGCCCCAGCCGTCGCCGCCGATGACCTGGGCGAACGGCATCGGAAGATAGGTGCGGCGGGCGAAACCCTGCGACTTGTACTGCTCGAAGACCTGGGCATCCAGGGTGAGTCCGCGCTGGTCCACCGCGTCGTAGCGCTCGCCGAAGCCGACGACGTGCTCGCCGGGCGCGAGGCGGAGTGCGAAGCGCACCCGCAGCACCGAGCCGTCGGCAGCGATCAGCGAGGACAGGGTGCCGTCGGCGAGGCGGGCTGCCGGGCCGGTGACGGTGACGCCGGGGGCGGCGTCCCGCCAGGCGGCCGGAGTGACGGTGTGCCAGGAAGTGCGGCTGGTACGGCCGTCCTTCGTGGTGCCGGTGAAGCGGTAGCGGGCACGCTGCCCCTCGGCGAGCGGCTGCGGGCGAACCACCCAGCGCAGCCGGTCCCCGGAGCCGGCGCCGGACGCAGCGGCGGCGAGGTGGCTGTCGCTGTCGCCGCCGGAATCGTCGGCGCGCCCGGCCGCGTCCGATTCGACCGTCGCTTCGAGCACGGTCGGCGCCCCGTCGGTCTGCCACTCACAGCTGACGTTCCGGTAGGAGCCGTTGGTGGACGCACGGACCTCGAAGGTCTCGTCGGCAAGCGGATGGGCGGGGACGATCTGGTCGTCGGTGGGGGTGTAGGCATGGCCGGAGCCGTGCGGGCGGTGGCGGATCATGCGAGGACTCCGAGTTCGTCGGCGAGGATCAGGTACATGGCGTGGGACCAGAGCAGCGGGGTGGCATTGGGTCCCCAGCGGTCGATCCAGCGCTGCAGGTGGTCGGGGGCGAGGAGGCGGACGCCGGGCGCCTGTTCGGGAAGCAGCAGTCCGTCCGTGGCGTGCGAGGCGATCCAGTCCAGCTCGCGACGGGCATCGGCCTCACGTCCCGTGCGCGCGTAGTGCCAGCCGAGGAAACCGGCGAGGACCGGCCACTGGCCGCCGCCGTAGAAGACGTCCTTGAGGTAGCGGTGGACACCACCCTCCGGCTCTACGAGATCGCGCTCGATCGCGGCGACCGTGCGGGAGGCCACCTCGCCCTGCGGGTCGACAGAACCGAACGGGGTGAGGCAGGCAAGCAGACTGGCGTCGACCGCGTCGGACCCCAGCCACTTGGCCAGGTGACCGGCGGACATGCCCTGGTCGGCGACGGTCTCCTCGATGGCGGCGGTCGTGCGGAAGACGGCCGTCGGATCGGCGAGCCCCGCGCGGACGGCGGCGCTGAGGCCGCCGTGGATCGAGCCGAGGGTGGCGCCGTGGCGCTGCTCCTTGGACTCCTCCCACCAGTCGTAGCAAGGGATGTCCCAGGTGGCGGTGAGGTAGTCGACGACCAGGCGGACCGTCTCACGGTACGGCTCGGGGTCGAGCCCGTGCCGGTCGAGATGGGTGGCGAGGGCCCACAGCCAGGTGCCGTAGCCGTCGGTCTGGAAGTCCCACCAGCCGACGTCGCCGGTGTCCTCGCCGGCCAGGGTGTAGCGGGTGGGCAGGTACTCGGCCTCAGCGGGGCGTTCGCCACGGCCGATCGCAGCGACCAGTGCCTCGATGCGCGCGGCCCGGTCGGTGACGGCCCTGGCGCACCAGTCGTGGAAAGCGGTCGCCGACGCGGGCGCGCCGACGCGGGAGGCCGCCTCGGCGATGAAGGAGCCGTCGCGGAACCACGAGTAGCCGTAGACCTCGTAAGTGGGGCATGCCGGGTAGGCGCCGCTCTCGGCCTGGTTTCCGGTGATCACCTCAAGGCTCTTGGCGGCGAGCCGTCGGTGGTCGTCGGGGGTGAACAAAGGGGTGCCTCCGGTCGGGGGTACGGGGGGTACGGGGGTGTGGCACCGAGGACGGGTCAGTCCTGGCGCAGGAGCGGTTCGACCTTGTCGGCCGCGCTCTTCAGGGCCTGGTGCACGGTCGTGCGTCCGATGACGACGTCTTCGAGCGCGTTCCCGACGATGTCGGAGACCTCGGACTGACGGACCATGTCAGGGAACGGGGCGACATCGTCGAGGGCGTCGAAGACGGCGGCCCGGTTCTCCGGCGGCTTCTGGCCAGTGAACTGCTTCTTCAGCGAGTCACTGGTGGCCGGGGACAGCTCCCAGGAGGTATCGATGCGCTTCTGCGCCACCTCCTGCGAGGTGGTCATGTACGTCAGCCACTCCCAGGCGGCGTCCGCGTTCTTCGACTGGCTGGACATCGCGAGGGTGTTCTGGAAGACGGAGTTGGCGCGGGTGCCGTTGGCCGGTTCCAGTACCACGTCCCAGTCGACGTCGGACTCGGCGAGCGTGGAGAAGAACCAGGACCCCGAGTGCCACATGCCGAGCCGGCCCTCGGTGAACATCCGGGTGTCCTGGTCGGCTTCGCCACCGAGCTGTGCCTTCGTGGGCATGGTGGTGCCGACCTTGCCGGTGAGCCACGTGGCGGCGGCGATGCCTTCGGGGCTGTCGAAGGCAGGCCTCGTGCCGTCCTCGCTGAGGAAGGAGCCGCCCGACTGACCGAGCGCCTTGTTGAACTCCAGGAAGGAGACGTTCTGGTAGTCGCCGAAGATGTCGTCGCCGAGCGCGTCGATCTTCTCGGCGGCCTTCTGCTCGTCCTGCCAGGTCCAGTCGCCTGTCGGGTAGTCGAGGCCCGCCTTGTCGAACAGGTCCTTGTTGTAGAAGAGCAGTTCCGCGGAGAAGCTGGACGGCAGTCCGTACTGCTTTCCCTCGTAGGTGAAGGCGTCCAGGGAGCTCTGTGAGAACGCACCGTCCGCGAGGTCCCGCCCGGTGAGGTCGGCGAGCGCGCCGGAATCGGCGAAGGAGGCGAAGGACTCCTGGTTGAGCTCCATGACATCGGGCGCGGTGCCACCCGCGATCGACGTCTGCAACTGGGTGAAGTACTGGTCGAAGGGGGCCGTCTGGACGCGTACGTCGATGTCCGGGTGGGCCTTCTCGAAGGACTTCTCCAGGTGGTCGAGATCGCCCAGGTGGTCGGGGGCCGCGGTGAACGTCATGTAGTGGACGATCCTGCGGCCGTCGGCGCCGGTGGTGCGGGTCGCCGATCCCTGCGTACAGCCGGCCAGCAGAGTGGCGGTGGTGACGAGGGCCGCGAGCGCGGCGAGGCGGCGTGGTCGGGGGGTGCGGACCATGGTCGGGTACCTCACTTCAGACCGCTGGTGGCGACGGAGCGGACGACGTGCCTCTGGGCTGCCAGGTAGATCACGAGCATCGGCACGACGCTGACGACCGAGCCGGCCATCACCACATTCCAGTCGGTGGTGAACCGGCCCTGCAGCGTGGAGAGTCCGAGCGGCAGGGTGTACAGCTCCTGCGAGCGGGTCACCACCAGCGGCCACAGGAAGTTGTTCCAGGAGGCCATGAAGCCGAAGACGGTGAAGGTGGCCAGGGCCGGGCGGACGATCGGCAGCACCACGCTCCACAGGATCCGCAGATAGCCGGCGCCGTCGATCAGCGCCGCCTCCTCCAGCTCGCGGGGCACGGCGACCATCGCCTGCCGTATGAGGAAGGTGCCGAAGGCCGAGGCGAGGCCCGGCAGCAGGATGCCGGCGTAGGTGTCGATCAGGCCGAGCTGCTTCATCTCCACGAACAGCGGCACGAGCAGCACTTGCTGCGGAATCATCATCGTGGCCAGGTAGATCAGGAAGAGGGTGTCGCGGCCCTTGAACGTGAAGCGGGCGAAGGCGTACGCGGCCAGGGTGCTGGTGATCAGCTGGCACAGGGTGGAGACCACCGAGATCCACAACGAGTTGCCGAGGATCCGCCAGAACGGCAGCGCTCCGGTCAGTTCGTCGAACGACCCGAGGCCGAGGTTCTGCAGCGTGAAGGCGTCACCGAGGGAGCCGCCGGTCTGAAAGGCGGTCAGGACCATCAGGACGAAGGGGAAGAGCATCGCCAGCGCGCCGAGTGTGAGCACGGCGCTCACCAGCAGGCGGCGGCCCTTGTGCGGCGCCGCGGGAGCGGCTTTGGCCGGCATGTCGAGGACGCTCACCGGTTCTCCACCACCTTGCGCTGGACCCGGCTCTGAATGACCGAGATGACGAGGATGACCACGAAGAGGACCCAGCTGAGCGCGGAGGCGTAGCCGATCTTCCCGTAGCGGAAGGAGTTGTCGTAGACCGCGCCGACGACGGTCTGCGTGGCCCCGGCGGGCCCGCCGCCGGTCATGACGAAGACCTGGTCGAACACCTGGAAGCCGTTGATCAGCGAGATCATCACGACGAAGAGGGAAGCCGGGGCGAGCAGCGGGAAGGTCACGTGGCGGAAGCGCCGCCAGGCGCTCGCGCCGTCCACCTGCGCCGCCTCGTACACGTCTGCAGGGATCGCCTGGAGCCCGGCCAGCAGGATCACCATCACAAAGCCGAGGTCCTTCCAGGCGGAAGCCAGGATGACCGACGGCATCGCCCAGGTCGGGTCCGTCCACCAGCCGGGCCCGTCGAGCCCGAACCAGCCGAGGACGCCGTTCACCACCCCGTTGCTCGGGTTGAGGATCCACTTCCACACCAGGGCGACGACCACCCAGCTGGTGACGACAGGCAGGAAGTAGACGCCACGCAGCAGATTGCGGCCGCGCATGGCCCGGTTGAGGCCGAGGGCGATCAGGAGCCCGCCGGCGTAGACCAGTGGCAGATAACCGACGACGTAGAAGAGGGTGTCGCGGAAGGCGCGCCAGGTGTCCGGGCTGGTCAACACGGCCTGGAAGTTCTCGAGGCCGACCCAGCTCATGGGCTTGAGCAGATTCCAGTCGTGGAAGCTGATCCACAGCGAGCCGAACATCGGACCGATGACGAACGCCAGCAGCAGTATCAGGCTGGGCGCGAGGAGGAAGCCGAGCAGCAGGGCCTTGCGCGGGCCCCGGAGGGAGTTCATGCCTGGTTCGCCTCACTGTGCGCGGTGAGACGGGCGCGGGCCGCGTCGACCGGGGCGGATTCCCTGTTCTCCGGGGTGAACGGAGCGGCGAGCACGGTGGCCGCGGCGCCCTGCGCCCAGATCTGGTCCTCCCACTCGTCAGTGATCACCTCAAGGCGGGAGACGGGCCGGAACAGGTGCCCGCTGAGCGCAGGCTCGAAGCCGTCCCGCAGATACGGCCACAGCGGCATGCCCTCACCGGTGACGATCAGCGCCTGCGGGTCCAGGAGATTGACGGCCCCGGCCAGGGTGCGGCCGAGCAGGCGCCCCGCGCCGCGCAGCATCTCCAGCGCACCGGGGTCCCCGGCGGCGGCGAGTGCGGCGAGGGCTTCGGCGCGGTCGCCGTCCTCGAGGACGTGCTCCTCGCGCGCAGTGCGCAGCAGCCCGTCGAAACCGACGTACGCCTCCAGGCAGCCCCGGTTGCCGCAGGCGCACAGCCGTCCCTGGTCGGTGACCGGAACATGGCCAAGCTCGCCCGCGCCGCCGAAGGCGCCGCGCAGCACGCTGCCTTCGCTGACAACGGCGAGGCCGACGCCGGTACCGATGGTGACGACGAGGAAGTCGTCAAGGGTGCGACCGTGCCCGTACAGCAGCTGGGCGGTGCCCACGGTGTTGACGTCGTTCTCGACGAGGACAGGCAGACCGAGGGCACGTCCAAGGAGACGGCCGAGCGGTACCGCGCTCCAGCCAAGATGCGGGGAGTCGACGATGCCGTCGGCGCCGACCCGGCCGGGTACGCCGACACCGACCCCCATGAGCGGGGCGTCGCCGCCGCGCATCACCTCGGGCGCGAGTACCTCGACGAGGCGGTCTGCTGCATCGGCGGTGAGCGCGTCGAAGGGGTGGGTGGCGCAGTCGGTGACCTCGCCGCCGAGCGTGACGTGTACGACGGTGACATGGTCGGGCGCGACCTTGACGCCGATGGCCCGCCCTGCGTCGCAGACGATGTCGAGCCGGATGGCCGGACGTCCACCGGCCGAGGGGACCGAGTCGGTCTCCGCGATCAGTCCGTCGGCCAGCAGCCGCTTGGTGACCTGGGTGACCGTGGCCGAGCTCACGCCCAGCCGACGCGCGATCTCCACCCGGCTGAGCGGGCCTGCCCGGCCGAGAAGGGCGAGAACCGCCGTTCGTGACAGGCCACGCTGCACTGTCTGAGGTGCGGGCACTCGACTCCTCCTTTCCTTCGTTGCTAAATTTAGCAACGAAGATAAGTCGGCGCGGGTACGGCGGTCAACCACGGGGCGCCGCGGTGGCACCGGCCGGATCCCGGGGACGTTCGGGGCCGGTTCCCGCCTGCGGTTCGTGAGCGCGGCGCGGACATGTGGCGCCGGCCGGCGGTGCCCACCCACCACGAGCACGCCGCCGTGGCAGCCAGGCGCCGAGCCCGACACCGCTGATGCGGGGGGGCTGCGCTCTTCCGCGGAGACTGCGTCGGCGCCTGCGAGGGGGAGGACTGACGCCTCGTAGGGTCAGACGGTCGCCGCGGGCCGGGCTCCGGATGCGTCCCGCCGGGGGCGTGTTGGTCGCCCGTCCGGATGAGGCACCTGGTGAGGAGGCCCGCAGCGCGCTCATCGGTTCGGCCGAGGACGGGATTGGCCCGCACGGCCGAGGAGAAGGGATGCGGCGGCGAACACGCTGAGGGCAGGTTGCGCCTCGACGATTCACTCGAGCGCCACCTTCCCGGACTGGTGCCGGATGGCGCGAAGATCACCGTGCGGCACCTGCTCAGCCACCGCAGCGGATTGTTCAACTACACCGACAGCCTCTGGCCCGGCGGCCTCCAGGAGATCCACGACACGAGGTTCAAACGCTTCACGCCGCCCGAGCTGATCGCCGAGTCCAACAGGCACAAGCCCGGCTTCGCTCCGAGCACCGCCGGCAGCTACTCGAACACCAACTACGTGCTGCTCGGCATGCTGATCGAGAAGGCCACCGGTACCCCTGCCCGGCAGGAGATCATGCGACGTATCGTCAAGCCGCTGCACCTGCGCGGAACATCCTTCCCGGACCTGGGCGTGGACCGCCGGTGCGCTGATCTCGACGACGCACGACCTGAATACCTTCTACAAGGCGCTCACCGCCGGGAAGTTGCTGCCGGCGTACCTGATGAAGGAGATGAAGCAGGTGCAAAAACTCGGTAACAAAGCGCCCTACGGGCTCGGCATCACCGAACTCAACGACCCGGCGTTCGGCAAGGCCTACGGCCATACCGGGGGGGGGCACACCCGGCTTCACGACGCACAGCTACACGCTCGCCGACGGCAGCCGTCAGGTCGCCCTCTCCGTCAACTCCATGCCGGCCACCAAGGAGGAGAGCATGGCCACGGCCAAGGCGGTGAAGGTACTGCTCGGCATGGGGGCCAAGGCGCAGTAGCGCCTTGGCCGGCCTCCGGCCGCCCCGCATGGACCGCATGCGGAACCCGCACGCCGATGAGCTCCGTCATGGTGCGGATCCGATGCGTGTGCCCGGGGCGGGTGCTCAGAGCCGCGTCCGCTCGCCATCGGTGGGTACGGGAACGGCGGAGGCTGTGACGCCGACGACGACGGCCGCGATCAGCGGGCCGACGACGTACGGCCGCAGAAGGCCGTCACCACCGCTCAGGAGCCAGGAGCCGAACTGCCGTGCAGGGTTGAGGCTTCCGCCGGTGACGTTCGCGGTGAGGGCGATCAGAGCCGTGAGCAGCGCTCCGACGGTCATGGGTGTGACGTCGGCGAGGCCCGGATCGCGGGCCAGCCGTACGACGACAGCCAGCAGCACTCCGGTGGCGATCGCCTCCCCCAGCATGATCCAGACGTCGGGCGTGCTGTGCCGCACGCTCAGCAGGGCGTAATTCACGTCCTGATGGGCCAGGGACGGGCCGGACAGCACCCAGCCCGCGGCCGTACCGAGTACGGAACCTGCCATCTGCGCCAGCACGTAGAACGGCACATCGCGGCCCGGCACAACGCGCGCAGCCCACAGGACGACAGTGACCGCCGGATTCAGATGCGCCCCGCTCACCCTGCCGAAGGGAGAGGCGACGAGGGCTGCCACCACGGCGCCGCTGACAACGGCATCGACGCGCAAGCGGGAGTCGTCGGAGCCAGGTGGGTGTGCAGCCATGACCGGGGATGGAGCAGGTGGCACATGAGCGCGGTCAAGCATCGATCGCTTTGCGCTTCTTCTGAGCGTCACCGTCCTGGGTGTCCAACCAGTCACTGAAGCGCTGATTGGCCTCGGTCCAGCCGGCCTCGGGACCCCGTTCGCCGCCCTCCGCATCCAGCATGAGGCCGATGAGCGTCGTCGCTGACAAGAGGGCCTCATACTGGAACGCCTCCCGCGGAGGAAAGTCAGCAGGAGGCTGGGACGGCACATAGCCGCGCACGCCAGAGTGAATCCCGTTCACGGCGAGCGTGGTGACCCGTAGCACCATCCCGCCGGGCTCAATCTGCTCCCGGAACATCAGACGCAGTTCATCCCTCCACAGCTGCAGCGGGTCCCGCAACTACCACCCCCTACTGAGCTGAAGCACGGACAGGCCCAGGCGCGCGTCCCCCGGCGTCAGACCATTTCGTCGTCTCGTAGTAGTGGCCCGCAGAAAGAGGACGGACGATCCGTCTCTCCACCAGCCACCCGACGAGTCGTCGAGCGGCGGCCCGATCGGCCGCTCCGCCGCCCTCCTGCCCCTGCAACACATCACTCACGAGACGCCACTTGTTCTGATCCAAGTAGACGGCCAGGCCGCGGACACCACCATCCACGATCGGCAGGCTCCCCCACTACCGGTTGGACACTGCCCGATCTGCAACACATGCCGAAGTTCAACGCAACGTAGTCAGCACCAACCAGCACGGGAGCCAGCACCACACCACCAAATCGTGCCTGAATAGACCAATTTAGACATCGCCGTTCGCGACCCCGTCGAGGCCTCTCAGAGGCTTCTGCACCGACTCCATGGTGGAAACGCGCACTCCAACACCCAAAACTATGGTGTCCCACCACATACGCCTCTGACCTGCACGTTCCTACGGTGTGCCAACACGTACCCGTCCCCACCGCACACGAGGAAGTGGCGCACATGGCCTCCGCAGCATCCGCTCCCCCAACGCCCGGCAATCTCAAGCGCATCGTCGCCGCCAGCCTCATCGGCACCACCATCGAGTGGTACGACTTCTTCCTGTACGGTGCCGCCGCCGCACTGGTCTTCAACACGCTGTTCTTCCCCGAGTCCGACCCCCTGGTCGGCACCCTGCTCTCGTTCCTCACCTATGCCGTCGGCTTCGCCGCCCGGCCCATCGGCGCTCTCGTCTTCGGGCACTACGGCGACCGGCTGGGACGCAAGAAGCTGCTGGTCCTGAGCCTGCTACTGATGGGCGGCGCCACGTTCGCCATCGGCCTGCTGCCCACCCACGACACCATCGGCACCGCCGCTCCGGTGCTGCTGACCGTGCTGCGGCTCGTCCAGGGCTTCGCCCTCGGCGGTGAGTGGGGCGGAGCCGTGCTGCTGGTCTCCGAGCACGGGGACGCGCGGCGGCGCGGGTTCTGGGCCTCATGGCCGCAGACCGGGGCGCCCGCGGGGCAGCTCCTCGCCACGGGTGTGCTGGCCGCGCTCACGGCGCTTCAGAGCGACGCCACGTTCGAGTCCTGGGGCTGGCGCGTGCCGTTCCTGCTCTCCGGCGTGCTGGTGATCGTCGGGATGTGGATCCGCCTGTCGGTCGACGAGTCGCCGGTGTTCAAGGCGGCACTGGCGCAGGCCGAGGCGCGCAAGGCCGAGGAGGCCGTCGAGAAGATGCCGCTGGTCGCCGTGTTGCGGCACCACTGGAAGGACGTGCTCATCGCGATGGGCGCGCGGATGGCCGAGAACATCTCGTACTACGTGATCACGGCCTTCATCCTGGTGTACGCCGTGGACCACACCGGTCTGGAGAAGCAGACCGCCCTGAACGCCGTCCTGATCGCCTCCGCGATCCACTTCGCGGTGATCCCGGGCTGGGGCGCGCTGTCCGACCGGTGGGGCCGACGACCGGTCTACCTGCTGGGCACCCTCGGCATGGGCGCCTGGGCGTTCCCCTTCTTCGCCCTCGTCGACACCGAGAGCTTCGGCCTCTTGATCGTCGCGGTGACCGTGGGCCTGGTCTTCCACGGGGCGATGTACGCGCCGCAGGCAGCGTTCTTCTCCGAGATGTTCGCGACGCGGATGCGCTACTCGGGCGCGTCGATCGGCGCGCAGTTCGCGTCCGTCGCGGCCGGCGCTCCGGCACCGCTCATCGCCACGGCGCTGCTGGTGGAGTCCGACGGCTCGACTCTGATCTCGCTGTACCTGCTGGCCGCGGTGGCCATCACGCTCGTCGCCCTGCTGGCGGCCCGCGAGACCCGCCACCGCGACCTGTCGCAGATCGGCGCCACGTCCTCCGAGCAGGACGCCCCGGACCCGGCCTCGGTCCGCTGAAGCCACGACTTTCGCCGTAACGAAATCCGCCTGCCTGTCCGCAGGCAGGCGGAGCCCGGCCCGCACCTCCTGTTGCGAAGCCGTAACTCCCATCGAGAAGAGGAATCGAATGTCACGACGCTGGTCCGTCCGCGCCGCAGCTGTGCTGGCCGCTCCTGCCATCGCGCTGGGGGTGTGCGCCTCCCCCGCGTTCGCCGCGGACACCTGGGTCAACCTGTACAAGAGCAGCACCAAGGTCGCCAGCATGCAGCACGTCGATGACGGCGACTACTTCCGCGTGTACGACAATTACGCCGACGGCCACGGCGTGCGCGGTTACCTGTATTCCTGGACGGGTTACGACTACACGCTGATCATGACCAAGTACAACGGCAGCGGAACCGGTACCTACGCTCAGATGCAGTACGACGTCTGGGGCACCAACTTCTACGCGATGCAGGTGTGTTCGGTGGACGGCTCGGAAGACACGTCGCCCGGCCCCTGCTCGGAGATGAAGTACTTCAGCGAGTAAGGCGACCCGACCTCTCAGCCCCCGGCCGGCATCTCGGTCGGGGGCTGACCCGTGTCCCTGAGACGCTCAGCGCGTCAGCCGGTGCAGCCGCAGTGCCATCTGGATCTCCAGGGCGCGGGCCGGGGTCTGCCAGTCATCGCCGAGGAGGCGGCCGACGCGTTCCAGGCGCTGGGCGACGGTGTTCACATGGACGTGCAGGTCGTCCTTCGTGCGGGCGGGGCTCATCCCGCTGGCGAAGTAGGCGTCGAGGGTGCGGACCAGGTCGGTGCCGCGTCGTTCGTCGTAGGCCACGACCTGGCCGATGGTGCGCTCGACGAAGCCGGTGATGTCCCGGTCGCCGGCCAGCAGCAGTCCGACGAAGCCGAAGTCCTCGGCGGCGGCGCCGTCTCCGCGACGGCCGAGCAGCCGTAGGACGTCGAGGCAGCGGCGGCCCTCCTCGTAGGCGGCGGCCACGGCGTCGGGGTAGGTGGCGAGGTCCTCCACCGGGGCGGAGGCGCCGACGGTGACGGGCTCGTGGACGGCGGTGCCCAGGTGGTGGGCGGTGCGGCGGGCGGTGTCGGTGGCGGTGTCGCCCTGTTCCAGGGGCAGCAGCAGGACGGTGCCGCCGTCCCGGGCGGCGGCCAGGCCATGCCGGGTCGCGGCGAGATGCGAGGCGGCGGACCACAGGCGCCGGCGGGCGGCGGCCTCCTGGTCGGCGTCGGTCGGGGGGCCGTCGAGGCGGGCGGCGAGCACGACATGAGTGGCGTCGAGGTCGGCGTCGAGCCGGGCGGCACGCTCGCGCAGCAGGCGCGGGTCGCGGTCACGGCCGTCCAGCAGATCGTCCAGCAGTTCGCCGCGGACCCGCTGTTCGGCCTCGGCGGCCGAGCGCCGGGCGAGCAGCAGCAGCGAGGTGACCATGGCGGCGCGCTCCAGGGTGCGCTGGTCGACGGGGTCGAGTCCGGGATGGCCGCGCAGGACGAGCGCGCCGAGCAGTTCGCCGCCCGCGGCGACGGCGGCGATCCAGTCGTCCTGGTGCCGTACGGCGTGCCCTTCGGCGCGAGAGGTCTCCAGCGCGCGGGCCGGGGCGCTCTCGGTGAACTCGACGGTGCCGTCGAGGACTTCGGACACGGCCACGGCCACGTCGTGCACTCCGCCGCCGCGCAGGACGAGTTCGGCGAGCCGGTCGTGGACGTCGGAGGCGCGCTCGATGACTCCGCTGCGGTCCCGGATGATCTCGTTGGCGCGCTCCAGATCGGAGAGGGCCGAGCGGGTCTCGGTGAGCAGGTTGGCGGTGTCGATGGCGGCGGCCGCCAGGGCGGCGAAGGAGCCCAGCAGTGCGATCTGCTCCCGCTCGAAGACCCGGGCCCGCCGGTCCGCCGCGAACAGCACACCGATGACGTGGTGCCCCAGCATCAGCGGCACCCCGCAGATCGCCACCAGGCCTTCGTCCCGGACCCCGGCGTCGATGGTGAGGGTGTGCCGGAACCGGTCGTCCTGGAAGTAGTCGTCGGTGACGTAAGGGCGCGCCGTCTGGGCGACGAGGCCGCCGAGCCCCTCCCCCATGCCAAGGCGCAGTTGCTGGAAGCGGGCGGCGACCGAGCCCTCGGTCACCCGCATATAGGTGTCGCCGCGCTTCGGGTCGTTCAGGCTGAGGTAGGCGACATCGGTGCCGAGCAGCGACCGGGCGCGCTGCACGATCGCCTGGAGTACGGCGTCCAGGTCCCGCAGGCCTGCCAGATCGTGGGCGGTCTCGAACAGCGCGGACAGCTCGGCCTCGCGTCGGCGCCGTCCCTCCAGCTCCGAGCGGACGCGCAGCGCGAGCAGCTTCGCCGCTTCCAGCGCGGCGATCCGCTCGGCGGGCTGTCCGTCGGCGCGGGCGAGCAGCACCGGCTGCTCGTAGGCGTCGGCCGAGGCGCCTCGGGCCAGCAGTTCGAGGAACTGCGCCTCGGCACCGCCGTCCGGCGGAAGGCCGGCGGAGCGCTCGGCGGAGTGCACGTGATCGCGGGACATGCTCACAGGATTCCTCATTGCCCGGGCGCCCCGTCAGCCCTGTGGAAAACTCCGGGCGCGCGGGGCGCCGGATCGTTCAGTGCGCGGTCCAGCCGCCGTCGAGGACGAGCGAGGTCCCGGTCATGAAGGACGCCTGCGGGCTGCACAGGTAGGCGACCGCCTCGGCGACCTCCTCCGGTTCGATGAGCCGTTTGAGTGCGCTGTCCTGCAGCAGCACCTCGGACAGGACCCGGTCCTCGGGCAGGCCGTGCGCCCGGCCCTGGTCCGCGAGCTGTTTCTCGACCAGTGGGGTGCGCACATAGGCGGGGTTCACACAGTTGGAGGTGACGCCGTGGGGTGCGCCTTCCAGGGCGGCGGTCTTGGACAGCCCCTCCAGGCCGTGCTTGGCGGCCACGTAGGCCGCCTTGTAGGCCGAGGCACGCAGTCCGTGGACGGAGGAGATGTTCACGATGCGGCCCCAGCCCTGCCCGTACATGTGGGGCAGGGCGCCGCGGATGAGCCGGAACGGCGCCTCGAGCATCACGGTGAGCACGGTGTGGAACACGTCGGGCGGGAACTCCTCGATGGGCCGGACCAGTTGCAGCCCGGCGTTGTTGACGAGGACGTCGGTGCCCGCGGCGGCCTGTTCGGCGGCGTCCAGGTCGGTGAGGTCGAGGACGTGCGGTTCGACGCTGCCCGGCAGGCCCGCCGCCTGCCCGGCGAGCGACTCCAGACCCGCGTCGTCCCGGTCGACCGCTCTGACCTTGGCCCCGGCGGCCGCGAGCCGCAGCACACAGGCGCGGCCGATGCCACCGGCGGCTCCGGTGACCAGGGCCGTGCGGCCGCCGAGATCGAGCGAGGGGGCGTGGGGTCCGGGGAGGCTGTTGGGCAGGCTCATGGCTCGACCCTAGGCAGTTCGCGCACCCCGCCCCATGTGGTCAAAGCCCATACTTCATTCGAAACTCGTGGAGTCGAACCATGTGGGTTGGTCCGACAGGGCCTGCTTGATCCTCAGCTGCCCGAACTCGTTGAGCTGCGGCAGGGCGTCGATGTCGAACCAGCCGACGTCCAGCGACTCGTCATCGTTGACCCGCGCTTCGCCGCCGACGGCACGGCAGCGGAACGTGATGTCCATGTACTGGCACATGTCGCCGTTGGTGTAGGTGACGGGCTTCAGCGCCTGCACCAGCACCACCCGCTCGGGCACGCAGTGCACGGCAGTCTCCTCGTGGACCTCCCGCACAGCGCAGGCCGCGGGCTGCTCCCCCGGATCCGGGATGCCGCCGATCAGCGACCACATGCCGGTGTCGGAGCGGCGGCCCAGCAGCACTCTGCCGTCGTCGTCGAAGACGACGGCGGTGACCCCGGGGAGCCACAACAGCTGATGCCCGGCGGAAGCCCGCAGACTGCGGATGAAGTCAGGAGTAGCCATGAGCCGACCCTAACGGGAAGATCCTCCGGCCCCGGGCCGCTTCCCGGGGCGTACGGCTACCCGTCACCCGCCCGCCGCCCACGCACACCGGCGGCGACGGCCCAGCCCAGGCCGCCCGCCGCGACGAGCACCAGGGCGGTCTCCGGCAGGATGCCGAGCCGGGTTGCGGGCGTCTGGGAGGAGCGCAGCGGAACCTCCTGGACCAGCGAGTCCGCGACGAACATCCCGGTCTTCTGCGTGATCGTCCCGTCCGGCAGGATGATCGCGCTGACGCCGCTGGTGACCGGCACCGTGACGGTGCGGCTGTGCTCGACGGCGCGGATGCGCGACATGGCGAGCTGCTGGTAGGTCATCTCACTGCGGTCGAAGGTGGCGTTGTTGCTCGGCACGGAGATCATCTGCGCGCCGTCGGTGACGGTGTCGCGCACGGCCCAGTCGAAGGCCGCCTCGTAGCAGGTGGCGAGGCCGACCCTGACACCGTCCAGCGTGAAGACGCCCGGCTCGCCGCCGCGGCTGAAGTCCTGGCGCACCATGCTGGTCCAGTTCTTGTTGATCGCGTCCAGCAGCGAGCGCAGCGGGAGATACTCCCCGAACGGCTGGATCTGCCGCTTGTCGTAGGTGTCGACCGGCCCCTTGTCCGGGTCCCACAGGATCTGCTCGTTGAGGAGCTTGCCGTCGCGCTCGACGACACCGCCGACCGAGATGGGCGCGCCGATCGCCTTGGCGGCGCTGTCGATGACGGCGTACGCGTCGGGGTTGGCGAAGGGGTCGATGTCGGAGGAGTTCTCCGGCCAGAGCACGAAGTCGGGCCGTGCCGCCTTGCCCGCCTCGACCTCGGCGGCCAGGCGTTCGGTCTCGCGGGCGTGATAGTCGAGCACCGCCCGCCGCTGGGAGTTGAAGTCGAGCCCCGCGCGGGGCACATTGCCCTGGATCACGGCGACGGTCGCGGTGCCGTCCTCGGCCTGGTCGCTGACCAGCGGCCGGGCGGCGAGCGCGCCCACCACCGGCACGGCCACGCCGAGCAGCGCGACGGCCGCGGCTCCCCGTCGTACGGCGCGCGTGCGCCTGCCCTCCGCCACCACGCGGACGACGTCGCACAGGCCGAAACCGCACAGGACGACCGCGAAGCCGAGTACCGGTGTGCCGCCGACCGCGGCGAGCGGCAGGAAGACGCCGTCCGCCTGCCCGAAGGCGATCTTGCCCCAGGGGAAGCCGTGGAACGGCACGCGCGCGCGTGCCGCCTCACCGGCGATCCACACCGCGGCTGCCCACACCGGCCAACCGGGCAGCCTCGACACCGCTGCGATGCCGACGCCGGCCAGGGCGACGAAGACTGCCTCGATCGCGGCCAGGGCGAGCCAGGGGCCCGGGCCGACCTCCACGCCGGTCCACACCAGCAGCGGCAGCAGGAAGCCGAGTCCGAAGAGGTAGCCGAGGCCGAGCGCCGCCTTCCAGTTCCGGCCGCGCAGCACCCAGCCGAAGACGGCGAAGGCCGGCAGGGCCAGCCACCACAGGATGCGCGGCGGGAAACTGACGTAGAGCAGCACTCCGGAGAGCGCTGCGGCGGCGGCCGGGACGAGGCGGCGCAGCAGGCGCGCGCCGCGCGGCTCGGGCGCGGTCCGCGGTTGTACGCCGTCCGACTCGTCCACGGAAGTTGCGGTGACGGTCACTCCGGGAGTGTACGGCGGCCGACTTCGAAGCCGACAACGCGGTGGCCAGGCCTAGGACGGCCTCCTCCTGCGCCGTTGCCGCATCGTTCCTGCACAACTCGGTACCAGTCATCCACAAACGCCCCATCAGCCGTTACCGTGTGCCCGGGCCCCGCGTCGAGACGGGACGGCTGGGGTCCGTCAGGTCGGGGGCGGCCGGGTTCGGGGGGACGTGTGGGGTCCACGGGGATGGCTTCTGTGGCCGGTCCGGATGCGGACGGCGGAAGACGGAACGTTTCTGACGCGGTGGGCGTGGTCGTGCTGGGGGCCTGCGCCGTCTGGTCGCTGATCACGGCAGCCGTGCACGACGGCCGCCCGGAAGGCGTGCTCCTTGCCGTACTGGCCGTCGCCGCAGGTTATGCCGCAGGACGCATCTGCGGGGCGCTCGCGCCGGTCGCCGCTCCCTGCGCCGGGGCACTGGCCGGACTCGGACTGACCCTCACCGTTCCGCATCTCGCCCCGGGGCCACAGCCCGGCGCGCCACTCGGCAACGCGGGCGCCACCGCCGCGCTGCTGGCCCTGTCCGCCGGCGCCGCCTGCTGCGCCGCCTGGTCCACCGCCGTACCGGCGATGCGGCTGGCCCTGCGGCTGCTGGCCGCCGGGATCACGCTGACCGCGGCCGCGCTCGGTTCGGTCACCGGCGTCGTGGCGTGTTCGGCGGTGTTGCTGTGCTCCCTCGCGGCGGGCCGGATGAACCACCGCGGCCTCGGCATCGCCGGCCTGGCCCTGGCGGCGGCGCTGGTGACCGCCGGGAGCTGGGCGGTCGCCGCAAACGTGCTCCCCGAAGGACTCGCCGCATCCGTGGAGGGCCCGCTGACCCGGCACCGGGTCGAGCTGTGGCGGGACGCGCTGGCCATGGCCCGTGAGGACGTCCTGGGGGTCGGCCCAGGGCGCTTCGGAGAACTCAGCCCCACCGTCGTCGGGTCACCGCTGTCCGACGGCAAACCGCATTCCGCGCTCCTGCAGCAGGCCGCCGAACAGGGAGTCGTCGGGGTGGTTCTGCTGGCGGCGGCGTTCTGCTGGGTGCTGTACACCCTGTGGCGCACCGCGCGGCCCACGCCGGTCGTCCTCACCGCCGGCGCGGCGCTGACGGCACTCGCGGCCATCGCCGCGGTCGGCAACGCGCTGAGCTTCACCGCGGTGTCGGCCGGGGCGGGACTGCTCGCGGGCCTGGCCACGGCACGCCCGCTGGCCGAGGAGTCGCCACGCCGGGAGAGCGTCGCGCAGGGGGACCGTCCGGCGCCGTGATCTCAGTGGGCGGTGCCGGGTGTGCCGGCCCGCAGGCGCGACTTGATGACCCGTACGGCCGCCTCCGCGTTGTCCACGGTGATCGTGAACGTGTGGCCGTCCCAGAGCCGCAGCACCACGCCCTCCCCGCACCGTACGACGACCGCCGTGCCCTTCTCGGGGCGCCAGCGATAGCCCCAGCCGCCCCACTGGCGGGGAGTGACGTGCGGGGCGAACTCGGCACCGACCACCTGTGACAGGGGGATGCGGCGGCGCGGCACGCCGATGTGGCCGCACCGCACTTCGAGGGACTCCTTGTCGACCTTCAGCGCGACGTGCACGAACGCGAGGGTGCCGAACAGCACCAGCAGTCCGGCCGCGATGCAGCCGACGACGGCCATGACGAGCGGGGAGATGCCGTCGGTCCACGAGGAGTCGACGGCGAGCTCGATCCCCAGTGCCAG
>NZ_JBQQCE010000460.1:0-7877 GCF_052245645.1 Streptomyces sp. KR55
GTCCCGGTCATCGAGACCGGCACCGGCAACTGCCACGTCTACGTCGACGCCCACGCCGACCTCGACATGGCCCTCGAGATCCTGATCAACTCCAAGGCGCAGCGGGTCAGCGTGTGCAACGCCGCCGAGACGCTGCTGGTCCACCGGGCCATCGCCGCCGAGTTCCTGCCGCGCGCGCTGGACGCCCTCGCCGAGGCAGGGGTCACCGTGCACGCCGACGAGCGGGTGCTGGCGTACGCCAAGGACACCAAGGCGACCGTCGTCGAGGCCACCCCGGAGGACTGGGAGGCCGAGTACCTGTCGTACGACATCGCCGCAGCCGTCGTCGACTCCCTGGACAAGGCCGTGGAGCACATCCGGCTGTGGACCTCCGGTCACACCGAGGCCATCGTGACGACCTCCCAGCAGGCCGCCCGCCGCTTCACCCAGCTGGTCGACTCCACCACGGTCGCCGTGAACGCCTCCACCCGCTTCACGGACGGCGGCCAGTTCGGCTTCGGCGCGGAGATCGGCATCTCGACGCAGAAGCTGCACGCACGCGGCCCGATGGGGCTGCCTGAACTGACCAGCACGAAGTACATCGTCACCGGGGACGGGCACGTACGGCGCTGAGAAGCGCGGCACCGGCATATGCGGCGGACACGCGCCCCGGTCCGCGCCCGTGCCACAGCGGAGACGTCTCAGCAGGCGGATGAATTTCCATACCGTCTGCCCAAATTGACCCCCCAGGTCTACCCTGGATCCGTGCCGGAGGACGTGGGGGGCACGCCGTTCCCTGACGGCTGGGAGCCCGACGACGACCACGACCGCGGGGTGTCGGACGAAGAGTTCGCCTCCGTGGTCTTCGACGAGGCCTTCGTACAGGCGGCCGTGGTGCACGAGCCGACCGCCGTCGAACGCCTCCTGGCTGCCGCGCAGGCCAGAGCCGAGGCCTCCGAGGCGGAGGCCCGCCGGGCGCACGGCAGAGGCGAGCGGTACGACGACGGATACGGTGCCGACGACCCCGGTTTCGGCCGCGACCCGGACTTCGACGACCTCGACGACCCCGAGCTTCTCGACAGCCGCGACGGCATGCCGGGACCGTACGGAAAGCAGGTCCGCTGGCACCGCCCGGTCGCCTGGCTGCTCGCCCTCGTGATGGGCATCGGCATGGTCGCGCTGGCCTTCGCCGCGGTCTACCGGGGCGCCTCCTCGGGCCGCCAGGACCAGGTCCCGCCGCCCGCCTCCACCGGCCTGGAGCAGGGCACCTCGGCCGCTCCCTCCGCCTCCGCCGACTACTCCCAGCCGGCCGTCTCCGCGGTTCCGCGCACGCCCTGAACGCGCCCTGCGCAGGTATGCGCCATTCTGGTGAGTACCTGTCAGAAGTTGTGGTGTAGCAGGGCGTTTACCGGAGCTTCGGGAGACCTACTCTGAAGTTATGGGCGGGCCTGGAGAACCACCCGAGGGGACACCCGACGGCGCCTCCAACGGTGCGGAAGACGAATACCGATCCGTCGTCTTCGACGAGTCGTTCGTCCGCGCTGCCCGCCTCCAGGAGTTCTCCGCGCAGGAGCGCCTGACCGACCACGCGCCCGCCGTACGCCGCCGGCCGCCCCTGCGCCGGGGACTGTCCCGGCAGGCGCTCGTCCTGGTCGTGCTGATCGCCCTCGCCTTCGGCACCGCGATCTACATGGGCGTACGGCACCCCTACCAGACCCCGCAGGCCCACCAGCCCGTCGAGCCCCTGCGGATGACCGTCATCCCGCTCGCCCCGAAGGGCAGCGTGCCCGGCGCCACCGACCCCGAACAGCTGTACGCCAACAGTCCCGCCGCGCAGTTCCGCACCGGCGCCGAGGGCATACCGCTGCCCGCCGCCCGGCGCACCGCGAACTTCTCGGACGGCCAGGTCGTCACCGCCCTGACCACCGCCAAGGACTACATCGTCCGCTCCTCGCTCTACCCCGAGGTGCTCACCGGCGAGCAGGTCCGGCCCGTGCGGGTCCTGCTCGACCCCGGCCAGCTCGACCAGTTCGACCGCAGTTTCGAGGTGCCCTCCGCCGACGGCCGGCACGCTCCCACCGGCTGGCTGGTGCGCTTCGACCCCGCCCACGCCGAACTGGCCGACCGCGAGATCCGGGTGCAGGGCACCCTGCAGGTCACCGAGGCCGACTCGGCCACCCTCGAGGTCACCGCGGACCACACCTTCGTGTACGCGCTGCGACCGGCCGACGCCGGTGCGAAGGCCGAGGCGTCGCTGTTCACCGTCCGCCGCGAGCTGCACTTCCGCTTCGACCGCGACGACCTGCGCCTGCACCAGGCCCAGCTGGTCGGCTCGCACGTCCAGGCAGGCCCGCTGTCCTGCGCCGAGGACGCCGCCGGCCGGCTGCGCCCGCTGCTCGCCGGCCAGACCCCGAAGGCCGGCGGCCCGGCCGACACGGACCCGTACGCCCCGCACGGCGCGACGGCCCTGTGCGGGACGCTGGCGGACAGCGCCCAGCCGAAGGTGTGAGCGCCGGACTGCGGTCAGGCCTCGTCGCGCGGCGGCTGGTCCTTGGGCGGTGTGTCGGCGGAGCCGCCCGTGAAGCCGCCGAAGCCGCGCCGCACCCGGCTGCCCAGGTCGCCGGCGCCGCCCGCGATGTCGGTGACCAGCTTCATCAGCGGGTCCTTCGAGGCGCGCACATGGCCCGCATAGTGCGAGGCCGACTCGCGGAAGGAGTCCGAGACCGAGGTGTCCTTGTCCTCGTCGCGCCGCGGGTAGTGGCCGTCCATGATCCGCTGGTAGTCGCGGGAGGCCGCCCACTTCTTCAGCTCGGCCGCGCGCACGGTGGTGAAGGGGTGGGTGCGGGGCAGCGTGTTGAGGATCTTCAGCACGGAGTCGCGCAGGTCGCCGCCGGCCTCGTACTCCTCGGCCTGCTCCAGGAACGCGTCCACGTTCATCTCGTGCAGATGGTTGCCGCCCGCGAGCTTCATCAGGCCGCGCATCGAGGCCTGGAGGTCCTGGCCGACCAGCAGTCCCGCGCGGTCGGCGGACAGCTCCGACTTGCGGAACCACTCGCGCAGCGCGGTCACGATCGCCATGATCGCCACGCCGCCCAGCGGGATCCAGGCCACCCGCAGGGCGAGGTTGGTCAGGAACAGCAGGATGGTGCGGTAGACGGAGTGCCCGGACAGGGCGTGGCCGGCCTCGTGGCCGATGACCGCCCGCATCTCCTCCTCGTCGAGCAGCTCGACGAGCCCGGTCGTGACGACGATGATCGGCTCGTCCATGCCGATGCACATCGCGTTGGGCTGCGGATCCTGGTTGACGTACATCGGCGGGACCTTCTCCAGGTCCAGGATGTAGCAGGCGTCCCGCAGCATGTCGTTGAGGTGGGTGAACTGCCGGTCCGAGACGCGTACCGAGTCGGACAGGAACAGCAGCCTCAGGCTCCGCTCGGGCAGCAGGCCGCTGAGCGCCTTGAAGGCCGTGTCGAAGCCGCTCAGCTTGCGCAGCGCGACCAGGGCGGAGCGGTCCGCCGGATGCTCGTACGCACGCGAGGAGATTCCCGGGAAGCGCCTGCGCTGCCGGCTCGGCACGTGCTCGTGCTGCTGGTGGCCGTCGTCGGACATGTCTTCCCCCATGTGCGTCGGTGTGCTCTGTGTGCTCTGCGCGCTGTTGTCCGCGCGCTGTTGTCTTTGCGCTTTCTTGTACGCCCCCGAAGCAAGGCCCAGCCTAGGCGGAGATACCGTGGACGGGCAGTACAGCGAAGGAGTCCCGCACCATGGAGCACCACCCCGCAGCCGCCTGGCTCACCGAGGCCGCGAGCGCCGCCCAGCAGCAGGGGGCGGGGAATCTTCTCCGGGTCGTACTGATCGTGATGGTGGTCGGCTGTGTGCTGACCGCCTGGTTCCTGCTTCGGGGTTACAGGCGGAAGGACGACTGAGCGCCCCGGAAGGTTGCCCGACGGCGGAGTCGGGGTGATCGCGGCCGAGGCGCCCGCATACGATGAGTCGACGTCTCTTCCGCCCACACGCGATAGGTCCTGCCGAAGATGAGCTTCCACAGCGCCGCAGCCCAGTTGGTCACCCTCGCCGCCGAGGGCGAGGAGCACGGCGGCAACCACGAGAGCATCAACCCCCTGGTCACCGGTGGCGGCGCGTTCCTCGCCCTGATGCTGCTGCTGTGGATCACCACCCGCTTCAACCGCGACCGCTGAGTCCACAGACCGGGCCGGTAGGGTCTGCACGCATGGGAGAGCAGGACATGCCTACCGGTCCGGCACATGACACGACGAGCGGCAAGCGCCGCCTCGGCGTCATGGGCGGAACGTTCGACCCGATCCACCACGGACACCTGGTCGCGGCGAGCGAGGTCGCCGCGCAGTTCCACCTCGACGAGGTGGTGTTCGTGCCCACCGGGCAGCCGTGGCAGAAGACCCACCGCAAGGTCTCCCTGGCCGAGGACCGCTACCTGATGACGGTCATCGCGACCGCCGAGAACCCCCAGTTCTCGGTGAGCCGTATCGACATCGACCGCGGTGGCCCCACCTACACCGTGGACACGCTGCGCGATCTGCGCGCGCTCAACCCCGACACGGACCTGTTCTTCATCACCGGCGCCGACGCCCTCGCCCAGATCCTGACCTGGCGGGACAGCGAGGAGCTGTTCTCCCTCGCCCACTTCATCGGCGTGACCCGGCCCGGTCACCACCTCAACGACCCCGGGCTCCCCGAGGGCGGCGTCTCCCTGATCGAGGTGCCCGCCCTCGCCATCTCCTCCACGGACTGCCGTGCGAGAGTCGCCAAGGGCGACCCCATCTGGTATCTGGTGCCGGACGGAGTCGTGCGCTACATCGCCAAACGAGAGCTGTACCGCGGCGAGTGAGCCGAGAGGGGCACCGGTGAACGACCGATACGACGCTGGTTACGGGGGCGACCAGTACGAGCTCGTCGGCCACGACGAGCACGGCCGGCCTGTGCACCGGCAGGTGCCGCAGCCGCCGTCCCCACAGCAGCCGCACGGCCCTTACACACAGTAGGGTTACGGCTACGACCCGTACGCGACGGGGCAGCAGCAGCCGGTACCCCCGTACGACCCCTACTGGACGGGGCAGCAGCAGCCGGTGCCGTCGTACGACCCGTACGGGACCGGCCGGCAGCCCCGCGTCGCCGAGCAGACCGCCTACATCCCGCAGCAGGCGGGCCCGGTCGAGGAACCCGTACGGGACGACCGGGATCACCGGGGCGACCCGGCGTACCAGGACGACCGGGAGTACCAGGACGACCGGGACTACCGCACCGAACAGTTCGCCTTCGTCGAGGACCCCGACGGGGACTCCGAGGACGTCATCGACTGGCTGAAGTTCACCGAGAACCGCACCGAGCGCCGCGAGGAGGCCCGGCGCCGCGCCCGCAGCCGCCTCATCGCCCTGGTCGTCGTCCTGGCGCTGGCCGCGACCGGCGGCGTCGGCTACCTCTGGTACGCCGGAAAGCTCCCCGGCCTGTCGTCGTCCGACGACAAGACCGGCGGTACGACGACCGCGACCGCGCAGAAACGCGACGTGATCGTCGTCCACCTGCACGACACCAAGAAGGGCGGCACCTCCACGGCGCTGCTCGTCGACAACACCACCACCGAGCAGGGCACCACCGTCCTGCTGCCCAACGCCCTCGCCCTGACCGGCGACGACGGCACGACGACCCTGGCCAAGTCGGTCGAGGACGACGGCTCCTCCGGCACCCGCGAGGCCCTGGACACCGTCCTCGGCACCTCGATCCAGGGCACCTGGCGCCTCGACACCCCCTACCTGCAGAACCTCGTCGACCTCGTCGGCAACATCGAGATCGACACCAACGCCGACGTGCCCGACCCCGAGGCCAAGAAGAAGGGCGAGGCGCCCCTCGTCAGCAAGGGCGAGAGCCAGACCCTCAGCGGCAAGATGGCCGTCGCCTACGCCACCTACCGCGCCTCCGGCGAGGCCCAGAACGCCCAGCTGGAGCGGTTCGGGCAGGTCATGCAGGGCGTGCTGCGCAAGATGTCCTCCGACGCCCAGGCCGCGACGACCACCGTGCAGACCCTCGCGCAGATCCTCGACCCGTCGCTCACCGACAAGGACCTCGGGACCTTCCTCGCGGGCCTCTCCGACCTCGCCAAGGGCGGCGACTACAAGACGGCCATGCTGCCCGTCCAGACCGACGGCACACTGAGCGCGCAGGCCAGTGACAGCGTGGTCAAGGACGTCCTCGGCGGCACCGCGAAGAGCCCCGACCAGGACGCGGCCGTCCGGGTCTCCGTGCGGAACGCCAGCGGTGTGAAGGACAACACGGAGAAGGCCCGGGTGGTCCTCCTCAACGGCGGCTTCACCTTCCTGGAGGCCGGTACGGCAGGCAGCGCCCAGGCCGCCTCCGAGATCACCTACGCGGACGCCGCCGACAAGGAGAACGCCACCGAGGTCGCCAAGACCCTGGGGCTGCCGGAGGACGCGGTGGTCAAGGGCAAGGTCTCCGCGAACGCGAACGTGTCCGTGGTGCTCGGGCAGGACTACGAGCCGGCCTCGGCCGGTTAGGGCCTGTCCGGCGGATCCTGTCGCAGACGCGGGGTCTGGCACGCCCATCTGCCGCGTTGTCGTCGGTCGCCGACTCCCTCCTCCGCCTTGCAGCTGGACGCACCAGACCCCGCTCACCTGCGCTTAAGGGCGCCGCCGATTTCCTGCGACCTGATCCGTCGGACAGGCCCTAATCGCGTGGGGTGCCGTCGGCGGTCCGTGAGACCCTTGAGGACAAGTGACCGCCGACGGAAAGCCATGTAGTGACCGCAACAGACCGATCTCTCGAGCTCATCAACACCGCCGCCCAGGCGGCCGCCGACAAGCTCGCGCACGACGTCATCGCCTACGACGTGAGCGATGTGCTGTCGATCACGGATGCCTTCCTGCTGGCGTCCGCGCCCAGCGACCGCCAGGTCAAGTCGATCGTCGACGAGATCGAGGAACGGCTCCAGAAGGAACTCGGCGCCAAGCCGGTGCGTCGCGAGGGCGACCGCGAGGCCCGCTGGGTGCTGCTCGACTACGTCGACATCGTCGTCCACGTCCAGCACAGCGAGGAACGGGTCTTCTACGCCCTGGAGCGACTGTGGAAGGACTGCCCCGAGATCGAGCTGCCCGCCGACGCCCGGGCCACCCGCGGCAAGGCCGAGGAGCACGCCAAGCTGAAGGCCGCCGAGGAGGCCGCCGAGACGGGTGGTGAGTGGCGGTGAGCACCACCGGGGAGGTGACCGGCGCGAAGCCGGGCCGCGGCCGCCGCGTCATCCTCTGGCGGCACGGCCAGACCTCCTGGAACGTGGAGCGCCGTTTCCAGGGCACCACCGACGTCGAGCTGACCGAGACCGGCCTGGCCCAGGCCCGCCGCGCCGCCCGGCTGCTGGCCTCCCTCAAGCCCGACGCGATCGTCTCCTCGGACCTGAGGCGGGCCGCGAACACGGCCGCCGAGCTGGCCGCGCTCACCGGCCTGGAGGTCAACCACACCGAGGCCCTGCGCGAGACCTACGCGGGCGTCTGGCAGGGCCTGACGCACGAGGAGATCATCGTCCGGCACGGCGACGAGTACGCCGCGTGGAAGCGCGGTGAGCCGGTGCGCCGCGGCGGCGGCGAACTGGAGACCGAGGTCGCCGACCGTGCCGCCCCGGTCGTGCTCCGGCACGCCGAGAAGCTGCCCGACGACGGCACGCTGGTCGTGGTCAGCCACGGCGGCACGATCCGCACCACGATCGGCCGTCTCCTCGGCCTGGAGTCCCGCCACTGGGAGAGCCTCGGCGGGCTCTCCAACTGCTGCTGGTCCGTCCTCGGCGAGGGCGCCCGCGGCTGGCGGCTGCTCGAGCACAACGCCGGCACGCTGCCGGAGCCGGTGCTCGGCGACGACGA
>NZ_JBQQCE010000461.1:0-7823 GCF_052245645.1 Streptomyces sp. KR55
GCGATAGAGCGCGACAGCGTCCTTCCTGAACTCCTCCGGATACGGAGACTTGCGCCCCACCTGGACATCCCTCCCTGGACCATCAAGATCCATTGTCAGGGTGTCCACTCCAAAGGATCAGCCTCAGTCGCGGGGCAGCCCCAGTGCGTCGACCAGCCGGTCCAGCGGGACGTCCTGCCACTCGTGGGCCCGTCCTGTGGTGTTGTGCACCCGCCGGACGAGCTCGTCGAACCCGGGCCGCCCCGACAGATCGATGTGCAGCGGCACGGTGTTGACGACCATGCCCATCATCTGCTCGGTCTCGGCCAGCCGCCGGTTGGCGACGCCGCTGCCTACCACCACGTCCTCCTGGAGGCTGTAACGGGACATCAGTGCGGCGAATCCGCTGAGCATGGCGGTGTAGAGGGTGATGCCGCGGGCGCGGCTGTAGGCGCGCAGCCGGCGGCCGAGTGCGGCGGGCAGGTCGACGCGCACCGACGAGCCGTTGAAGCTCTGCGCGGCGGGTCGCGGGCGGTCGGTGGGGAGGTCCAGCGCGGCGGGGGCGCCGGACAGTTCGGCCGTCCAGTGGTCCAGGAAGGCGTCGAGTACGTCGTCGCGCAGCCAGTCGCGCTGCCACAGCGCGAAGTCGGTGTAGGCGATGGGCGGTTCGGCCAGCGGGGCCGGGCGGCCCTCGGCCAGCTCCGGGTACAGGGCCTGCAGTTCGCGCAGGAACAGCGCGTACGACCAGCCGTCGTGCACGAGGTGGTGCTCGACGTGGACCAGGGTGTGGTCGTCCTCGGCGTGCCTGATCAGCGCCCAGCGCGCCAGTGGCGGCGCGGCGAGGTCGAACGGGGCCTGTACGGTCTCCCGGACGATCGCCTCGGCGCGCTCTTCGCACTCCTCGGCGGGCACATCGGTCAGCGGCAGGGGCACGGGCATGGGCGGCTGCGGGAACTGCATCGGCGTGCCGTCGACGTCCTTGAACGCGGTGCGGAACACCGCGTGGCGACGCACGATTTCGGTGAGGGTCGCGCGCAGGGCCTCGGGGTCGAGCGGTCCGCGCAGCCGCACGGTCGCCTGCGCGTTGTAGGCGAGATTGCCCGGTGCGAGCTTCTCCAGGAACCAGATCCGCTCCTGCGGGAAGGACAGCGGCGCGGGTTCGGCTGCGCCCGACTCCCACGAGGCGGCATGGATCGGTGGTACGGGAACGCCGACCGGCGCCGAGTCGATCGCCTCGGCCATGGCCGTCATGGTTCGCGCCTCGTAGATCCGGCTCAGGGGCAGCTCGCGGCCGAGGTCGGAGCGTACGCGTGCGGCCAGCCTGCCGGCCAGCAGCGAATGGCCGCCGAGCTCGAAGAAGTCGGCGTCCGCTCCGACCCGGTCCACGGACAGCAGCTCGGCAAGGATCGCGGCCAGCGCCCGTTCGGTCGGGGTGCTGGGCTCGACGAAGGCGCCGGGCGCCGCGGCGCGCCGCTCGGGGGCGGGCAGCGCTTCCCGGTCGATCTTGCCGCTGGGCGTCAGGGGCATCCGGTCCAGCGGCACGACGGCTGTCGGCAGCATATGGGCGGGAAGCCGCTGAGCGAGGTGGTCGCGCAGCGCCTCGGCGTCCAGGCCCTCGAGCCCGTCGTTGCCGTGGCCGGTGACATAGCCGACGAGTTCAGGGCCTGCCCCGCCGTCTCGGGCGATCACCACGGCGTCGGCGACGTCCGGGTGTTCGGCCAGCTGGCAGGCGATCTCGTCGGGCTCGATCCGGAAGCCGCGGATCTTGACCTGGTGGTCGATGCGGCCGAGGAATTCGAGCTGTCCATCCGGGTGGCGGACCACGCGGTCGCCGGTGCGGTACAGCCGCGCGCCGGGCTCCTCGGCCCCGGCGCCGGGATCCGGTATGAAGCGCTCCGCGGTCAGTGCGGGCCTGCCGAGGTAGCCGCGGGCCACGCCCTGTCCGCCGATGGCCAGTTCGCCGGGGGTGCCGTCCGGCACCGGTCGCAGCCGCTCGTCGAGGACGGCGGTGCGCGCGCCGTGTATCGCCGTGCCGATGGAGGGTTTGCCGCCGCCGGGGGCCAGTTCGGCGACAGTGGCCCACACGGTCGTCTCGGTGGGGCCATACGCGTTGAACACGCGGCGGCCGGGCAGCCACTGTTTGGCCAAGTGCTCGGGGAACGCTTCACCGGCGCAGACCAGCACGGCCAGATCCGGCAGCTCGGTCGGGGGCAGGGTGGCCAGCACCGAGGGCGGCAGCGTGACATGGGTGATGCGGTGGTCGCGGAGGACGTCGGCCAGGCCGGGGCCGGGCGCGATGTCCTCGCGCGAAGCCAGCACCAGGGTCGCGCCCGCGGACAGCGCCATGGTCATCTCGAAGACCGACGCGTCGAAACTGGTCGGCGCGAACTGCAGCACCCGGTCGTCCGGGGTGACGCCGAAAGCGTCGGCCTGGGCGTGTACGAGATTGGCGAGGCCCTGGTGTGTGAGCGCGACACCCTTAGGGCGGCCGGTGGAGCCGGAGGTGTAGATGACGTAGGCGAGTTGGCCGGGCAGCAGGTGTGAGCCTGGGCGGGCTGCACCGGTCTCCATGGGCCGCTCGCCGTTCAGCTTCTCCAGGTCGACGATCCGCAGGTCGCCGTGCGCCAGCCGGGAAGCGGTGCGGGGGTCGGAAACGAGGGTCGAGACACCGGAGTCGGCGATCATGTACCGCAGCCGGTCGGCCGGATAGGAGGGGTCGAGCGGCAGCCAGGCTCCGCCCGCGCGCAGAATGCCGAGCACCGCGACGGGCAGGTCGAGCGACGCGGCGGCCGCGATGCCCACGATGCTGTCCGGGCCGACGCCCGCGCGCTTCAGCTCCACCGCCAGGCGGGCCGACCGGTCGGCCAACTCCCTGTAGGACAGCCGTCGGCCGCGGAACTCGACCGCGGTCGCGTCCGGCGTCGCCGCAACACGGCGGTCGAATACCTCACCGAAGAGTGGAATGGTCTCAGTCATTGTCCGCGAGTTCCCCTGTTGTTCTCGCTGAATTGTTTCCCCGCCGTACCGGTCCACCGGCCGCTACCGGTCCATCGGCTCGAAGAGCCAGCGGGCGCGCCCCGGAGTTTCTATGACGAGCCGCGAGCTACTTCCGAAACGGAATTCCGCGGGCGTATAAATCTCCGGCCCCGGGGGTCCCTGAGATACCAGGCCGATCTCGATTTCCGTGACGCGTTCCCCCGCTGCGTCGTCGACGTCAAGACGGATATCGAGGCCGGGACCGCGCAGTTCACGCGAGCCGCCCTCCCGCTCGGCCGCGCGATATCCGAAGACGGCGAGTGCGTCGGCGATGCGCTGGGCGCGCTCCGTGCCGACGGACAGCCTGACCCCGGTGATGTCCCGCATCATCCGGGTCCCGTCGTACGGCGTGCCGAGCGCGGCATCCAGATAGTCGCGCCGGCGCCGTGTCCCGTCCGGTGCCGGACGCGCGCCGATGGACCGGAAGTACTCGTCGGTCACCTCGTTGAGGAAAAGCAGCAGCGGGCTGGCCTCGCCGAGGTCGACGCTGATCAGGTGGTACCACGGCTGCTGTTCGTCGGACCCGTCCACGGTGCGGCGTACCAGGTCGTAGTGGTACTTGGCACGCCCCGAGGCGTCGAGCTGCGCGCGGGCGGCCGCCGAGGAGCCCGGCTCCTCGAACGAGAACACCAGCCCTCCGGTCAGCGGTGAGGTGCTGGGCAGCGCCGTGCCGAAGAGCTCGATCAGCGTGTGCTCGCCCGCCACTCCGAAGGTGGAGTACGCGCCCGCCACCGAACTGTCCGCCTCCTTGCGCTTGATCCGCCCGAAGCGCTCCCCTATGAAGTCGCTGCGGGACACGTCCTGGTGCGCCTCCTCGTCCAGCAGCACCATGATGTGGTCGATACGGGGCACCGGCCCCTGGCCGCCTCCCGCGGATCCGCTCGTCACACGCCGCTCCGATCTGAATTTCCTGATTCCAGGACTCCGGCGGCAGAAGTCTTACAGCGGCCGGTCCGGAAAAGCACCGGGGGAATCCCTGTGTACCCTGGGCCACACCCTGGGTCGGGTCCCTGTACCGGCAAATTGGCGCTTGACACCACCGAGTTGGCCCGGTGACTATCGGAATCTCGTTTCAGCGACCTAGGAGTGCCGTGCACATCGAAATCCTTGGCACCGTCTCCGTCACCGTCGGCGGACAGGAACGCGGAATCCGGGCGAACAAAGTGCGCGCCATGCTCGCGACGCTCGCGCTGGAAGCCGGCCGACCGATATCGCATGTGGCACTGGCCGACGAGTTGTGGTCGGGTCGGCCGCTCGGGAATGTCCACAACGCCCTGCAGGCGCACGCCGCCCGCCTGCGCAAGGTGCTCGACGGCCCTGCGCACGAGCGGACCGCCGGGAGCGTGCTGCGCGCCGTGCACAACGGCTATGTGCTGGACGTTCCGCACGAGTGTGTGGACGGCAACCGATTCCTCGCGCTCGCTGCCGAGGGCTCGGCGGCCCTGCGCGGCAACCCCCGCCGGGCCGTGGAACTCCTGGAGTCCGGACTGCGGCTGTGGCGCGGTCCTGCGCTGCTCGACGCCGGTGACGGGCTGCGCTGCCGGGCGGCGGCGGCGCTGTTCGAGGAGCGGCGGCTGGCCATGTGCGAGGACCTGGCCGACGCCAGGCTGGCCATCGGCGAAGCCCGCCAGGCGGCCGCCGAACTGAGTCGCCTCGTCGCCCAGCACCCGCTGCACGAGCGCTTCTGCGAGCAGTTGATGGTCGCCCACTACCGGACCGGTCGGCAGGGCGAGGCCCTGTCGCTCTACCACCGGACCCGGCAGCGGCTGGACGAGGAACTGGGCCTGCGGCCCGGCGCCGCGCTCCAGCGGCGCTACGCCGAGATCCTCGCCCAGGACACGGCGCTCGCATCGCCGTCGGCGAGCTGGTCCGCCGCCTGCGAACCGGCGGGAATAGGCGCATGAGCCGGGCCGCCGTACTGACCGGGATCGGCAGCTGTCTGCCGCCCCGTGCGGTGTCCAACGCCGAGCTCGCCGCCGCGGTGGAGGGCAGTTCGGACGAGTGGATCCGCTCGCGGACGGGCATCGCCCGGCGTCACTTCGCCGACCCCGGCACGGCCACCTCGGATCTGGCCGTGGGCGCGGGCCAACGGGCCCTCAAGTCCGCGGGCGAATCCTCGGTGGACGCCGTGCTGGTGGCGACGGCCACGCCCGATCGGCCCTGCCCGGCCACCGCGCCCCTGGTGGCCTCGAAGCTGGGCCTGGGTGGCACCGCCGCATACGACGTCGCGGCGGTGTGCACCGGATTCGTCTACGGCCTCGCCACAGCCGCCGGACTGATCGCGACCGGCACCGCCGACCGGGTCCTGGTCATCGGCGCGGACACCTATTCCAGCATTCTCGACATGACCGACCGATCGACCTCGGCGATCTTCGGTGACGGCGCGGGAGCGGTGGTACTGCGCGCGGGCGAGCCCGACGAACCGGGCGCCCTCGGGCCTTTCGACCTCGGCAGCGACGGCGAGGGATGCGACCTGATCACCGTCAGGGCCGGGGGCTCGGCCCAGCGGCTGTCCGGCCGCGACCCCGACCCGAAGGACCACTACTTCTCCATGGCCGGCAAGGAGGTCTTCTGGCACGCGGTGCAACGCATGGCGGAGTCCTCCAGGACAGCGCTCGGCCGCGCGGGCTGGCAGCACACCGATGTCGACTGGTTCATCGCCCACCAGGCCAACGAGCGCATTCTGCACCGGCTCTCCGACGAGCTCGGCATCGCACCCGAGCGTGCCTATAGCAACATCGCCGAGGTCGGCAACACCGCGGCCGCCTCCCTCCCCCTCGCCCTCGATCACGCGTCGGCCTCCGGTGCGCTGCGCCCGGGCCACCGGGTCCTGCTCACAGCCTTCGGCGGCGGCTTCACCTGGGGCTCGACCGTACTGACCTGGCCGGAGACCGGCCGGGCCTGACACCCACGACAACCACACGACGACCGCACGATGAAAGGGGAACCCGTCATGACAGCCATGTACGACAAGCTCGTGGACCTGTTGGTCAATCACTTCAAGGTCGACCGCTCGGAGATCAAGCCCGACGTGACCTTCGAAGACCTGGAGATGGACTCGCTCTTCCTGGTCGAGCTGCTGCTGGTGGTCCAGAAGGAGCTCGGCGTCCAGGTCAGTGATGACGCCGCCTCACCCCGCGACACCATCGGACGCGCCGCCGAGGTGATCGAGGAGCAGGCCGCCGCGGCGACGTCGTCATGACCGCTTCCCCCATCGCCGTAACCGGTCTCGGCCTGGTCACCGCGGTCGGCATCGGCGCCGAGGACAGCTGGCGGGGAGTGTGTGCGGGCCGGTCGGCGGCCCGGCGCAACCCCGAGCTCGAGGGACTGCCCGTCGACATCTCGTGCACCGTGCCGGACTTCGACGCCACCAAGCGGGTCGGCCGGCGCAGCACACTCGTCCACGACCGGTTCGTCCAACTGACCGTCACCGCGGCGCGCGAGGCGGTGGCCGACTCCGGACTCGACCCCAAGACGTGGGACGGTGCACGGGTCGGCGTCGTCATCGGCTGCGGGCTCGGAGGGGTCTCCACCTGGGAGCGACAGCACCGGAATCTGCTCGGCGAAGGACCCGGCGCGGTCTCCGCGCTGCTCATTCCCATGCTCGTGCCGAACATGGTGGCGGGCCATCTCGCGATGGAATTCGGCGCCACCGGGCCCAACTTCGTCACGGCGACGGCCTGCGCCTCCGGCGCCACCGCAATCGGGGCCGCGCTGGACCTGCTGCGCGACGACCGGTGCGATGTGGTGATCACCGGTGGCGGCGAGGCGGGCGTGAGTCCGCTGATCGTCACCGGGTTCGCGCAGATGGGCGCGCTCTCCAGGCGCCTGGACGAACCCGGTGCCGCCTCCCGCCCCTTCGACGCGGACCGCGACGGCTTCGTCATCGGCGAAGGCAGCGGCGTCCTGGTGCTGGAGCGCGAGGTCGACGCACGGGCCCGCGGCGCCCACATTCGGGCGAGGATCGCCGGTTACGGGGCTTCGGCCGACGCGCACCACATGACGGCACCGGACCCCGAGGGCGCGGGAATCCACCGCGCGCTGCGCGCCGCCCTCGCCGACGCCGACGTGGCGCCGGGCGACGTCGACCATGTGAATGCGCACGGCACGTCGACCCCGCTCAACGACGCCGCGGAGTCACGGGCGTTGCGCGCGCTGCTGGGCACCGAGGCGGCGGTCACCTCGACCAAGGGCGTGGTCGGGCACACCCTCGGCGCGGCCGGCGCGATCGAAGCGGCGCTGACCGTACTGACCGTGGAGACCTCGACTGTGCCGCCCACCGCGAATCTGGAGAACCAGGATCCGGACATCGACCTGGACATCGTGTCCAAGGCCCCCCTCGACCGGCGGATCGATGTCGCGGTGAGCGACTCCTTCGGCTTCGGCGGCCAGAACGCGGTCCTGGTCTTCACCTCCGCCTGACCACATACGACATGCGACACCACGTGACAGTTCTGACAGCGAAAGCGGGCTTGTGACCGAACACTTGAGCAAAGGTCCGTTCGACATCATCGTGGTCGGCGCCGGATCCGCCGGCTGCGTCGTGGCGCGCCGTCTCGTCGACCAGGGCGCGAGCGTACTGCTCCTGGAGGCGGGAGGGCCGGACACCAACCCGGCCATCCACGATCCGCTGCGATTCGGCGAACTCTGGTTCAGCGAACAGGACTGGGGGTACCGGACCGAGCCCCAGGAGCACGCCGCCGACCGCCGCCTGCACTGGCCGCGCGGCCGGGTGCTGGGCGGTTCGAGCTCCCTCAACGCGATGATCTACACCCGCGGAGAGGCGATCGAATACGAACACTGGGCAT
>NZ_JBQQCE010000462.1:0-7810 GCF_052245645.1 Streptomyces sp. KR55
CGTACGGCCTGCTGCTCCCCGGAGCCGGAGGCCTGCGGCTGTCCACTCTGCCCGGCCTCGGGCCGCGCGGCGGTGTCCCCGCCCTGCGGACCGTCGTCGGGCGACGGTTGCCCGCCACCGCCACCGCCACCGCCACCGGGCCCGCCGGGACCCGGATCATTGTCGTCCTCCGAGCCGCCGAACTGCTCCAGCGTCTCGTCGAGCTTGTCCTCGTCGAGACCGGGCGCGTCGAAGGGAGCACGGCGCCTGCGATGAGGCAATGCCAGCAGCGCGGCCTGCCGCACGTCCTCGGCGAGCACGTCCGTCCGCCCTGCCCAGGCTGCCAGCGCGGTGGCCGTACGCGCCATCACGATGTCGGCCCGCATACCGTCCACCTCGAACGCGGCACAGGTCGCCGCGATCTGCCGCAGCGCCCCGTCGCCGAGCCACACGGACGGCAGCAGCTCACGCGCGGCCACGATCCGCGCCCGTACGGCGGCCTCCTCCTCGGCCCAGTGCGCGGCGAAGCCGGCGGGGTCGTCGTCGTAGGAGAGCCGCCGCCGTACGACCTCCACGCGCTGGTCGGGCTCGCGCGAGGCCGCGACCTCGACCGTCAACCCGAACCGGTCGAGCAACTGCGGCCGCAGCTCGCCCTCCTCGGGGTTCATGGTGCCGACGAGCAGGAAGCGGGCGGCATGCCGCACGGAGACGCCTTCGCGCTCGACGTACGAGGCGCCCATCGCGGCGGCGTCGAGCAGCAGGTCGACGAGGTGGTCGTGGAGAAGGTTGACCTCGTCGACGTAGAGGATCCCGCGGTGCGCCTGCGCCAAGAGGCCCGGCTCGAAGGCCTTCACGCCGTCGGCCAGCGCCCGCTCGATGTCGAGGGCGCCCACGAGCCGGTCCTCGGAGGCACCGACGGGCAGCTCAACCATGCGCGCGGGCCGGTGTGTTGCGGCGCCTGTCTCATGCGGTCCGTCCGGGCAGTTGGGGTCCGGCGCGGCAGGGTCGCAGGAGAAACGGCACCCGGAAACCACGTCGACCGTCGGCAGCAGCGCCGAGAGGGCGCGCACAGCGGTGCTCTTCGCGGTGCCCTTCTCGCCTCGTACGAGAACTCCGCCCACTGCGGGGCTCACTGCGTTGAGAAGCAGGGCCAGACGCAAGTCGTCCTGGCCGACGATCGCAGCGAAGGGGTAAGGCGTACTCATGCGCGGACCACTCCTTCGAGTGACTCATGGGAGATCGGTGCGAGCGCCGAACGCGAGAGCGGCATGATCAAAGCCTGCTCCCCGCCGACGCGGGGGTGGTCCTGGATTACGCCGACGGCGTTGCGGCAGCACCAGGTTGTCCCCGCCGATGCGGGGGTTCCGAGGGAGATCACTGGTCTCCCTCCAGATCGCCCTCGAGCTCGAGGTAGGTCGCCCGGAGCCGGTCCAGGGTCTCCTGGTCCGGCTCCGCCCACAGACCACGGTCGGCGGCCTCCAGCAGCCGCTCGGTGATCCCCCTCAGCGCCCACGGATTGGACTTCCGCATGAAGTCCTGGTTCTCAGGCGAGAACACGTACTCCGACGCCAGCTTCTCGTACATCCAGTCGTCGACGACCCCCGCCGTGGCGTCGTACCCGAAGAGGTAGTCCACGGTCGCCGCCATCTCGAAGGCGCCCTTGTAGCCGTGCCGCCGCATCGCTGCCATCCAGCGCGGGTTGACCACGCGGGCCCGGAAGACGCGGTGGGTCTCCTCGCCCAGGGTGCGCGTCTTCACCTGGTCGGGGGTGGCGGAGTCGCCGACGTACGCCTCGGGGCTCGCGCCCGTCAGGTGGCGGACCATGGCGACCATGCCACCGTGGTACTGGAAATAGTCATCTGCGTCGTGAATATCGTGTTCCCTGGTGTCGACGTTCTTCGCCGCCACCGCGATACGCCGGAACGCCGTCTCCATGTCCCCGCGCGCCGCCCGCCCGTCGAGCCCGCGCCCGTAGGCGTAGCCGCCCCAGACGGCGTACACCTCGGCCAGGTCGGCGTCGGAGCGCCAGTTCCGCGCGTCGATCAGCGGGAGCAGGCCGGCCCCGTACGCCCCCGGCTTGGAGCCGAAGACACGGGCCGTCGCGCGCCGCCGGTCGCCGTGCTCGGCGGTGTCCTCGTCGGCGTGCGCCCGCACGTAGTTCCGGTCGGCCGGCTCGTCCAGCTCGGCCACGGCCCGCACCGCGTCGTCGATCAGACCGACCACGTGCGGGAACGCGTCCCGGAAGAAGCCGGAGATGCGCACCGTGACGTCGATGCGGGGCCTGCCCAGCTCCTCGAGGCCGATGACCTCGAAGCCGGTCACCCGGCGCGAGGCGTCGTCCCACACCGGACGGCAGCCCAGCAGCGCGAGGATCTCGGCGATGTCGTCGCCCTGGGTGCGCATCGCGGACGTACCCCACACCGTCAGGCCGACGGACTTCGGGTACTCGCCCGTGTCCTGGAGGTACCGCTGCACGAGCGAGTCGGCGAGCGACTGCCCGACCTCCCAACTCAGCCTGGAGGGAATGGCCTTGGGGTCGACGGAGTAGAAGTTCCGGCCGGTGGGGAGGACGTTGACCAGTCCACGCGTCGGCGAACCGGACGGTCCCGCCGGGACGTAGCCGCCGTCCAGTGCCTTGAGGATGTGGCCGATCTCGTCCGTCGTACGGGCGAGGCGCGGTACGACCTCGTTGCAGGCGAACTCCAACACCGCGACGGCCTCGGGCAGTTCGGCACCGAGAACGTCCCTGATCAGCGGGCCGCTCTCGGCTGTCGCCCAGTCGCGCTGCTCCATCCCCTCCGCGATCCGCCGGCACAGCTGCTCCAGCAGGTCGATGGCGTCGGCGGCCGTACGCGAGGGGCCTTTCACTAGGTCCGTCAGCTCGACCGGCACCTTCACCGGCGCGCCCGGCTCGGCGAGCAGCTCCTTCTCCACCAGCCCGAAGTGCTCGGCGAGCGAGGCCCGCAGCCCCGGCAGCGCGTTCGCCTGCCCGCCCCACACCTGCGAGGCGCGCAGCACGGCGAGCACGAGGTTGACGCGCGGTTCGCCCACCGGCCCACCACCGAGGATGTGCAGACCATCCCGGATCTGCACATCCTTGATCTCGCACAGATAGCCGTCGATGTGCATGACGAACTCGTCGAACTCTTCGTCGTCTGGCTGCTCGTCGACATGCAGGTCATGGTGCAGCTCGGCCGCCTTGACCAGCGTCCAGATCTGGGCGCGCACGGCCGGGGCCTTGGTCGGGTCCAGGTCGGAGACGAGCGCGTACTCGTCGAGCAGCTGCTCCAGCTTGGCCAGGTCGCCGTAGGTGTCGGCCCGCGCCATCGGCGGCACGAGGTGGTCGACGACGGTGGCGTGCCCGCGCCGCTTGGCCTGGGTGCCCTCGCCGGGGTCGTTGACGATGAACGGGTAGATCAACGGCAGATCCCCGAGGACCGCGTCCGGCGCGCACCCGCCGCTGAGCCCGAGCCCCTTGCCCGGCAGCCACTCCATCGTGCCGTGCTTGCCCATGTGCACGATGGCGTCGGCACCGAAGCCCCCCTCCGATGTTGCAGTCTCCAGCCACCTGTACGCCGCCATGTAGTGATGCGACGGCGGCATGTCCGGGTCGTGGTAGATCGCGATCGGGTTCTCGCCGAAGCCGCGCGGCGGCTGGATCATGACGACGACGTTCCCGAACCGGAGCGAGGCGAGGACGATGTCGTCCCCGTCGACGTACAGCGAACCCGGTGGCTCGCCCCATGCCTCCAGCATCCCGTCCCTGAGCTCCGGGTCGAGCTTGTCGAACCACGCCCGGTAGTCGGCCAGCGGCACGCGCGCGGGCGCGGTGGCCAGCTGCTCCTCGGTCAGCCACTCGACGTCGTGCCCGCCGGCTTCGATGAGCCGGTGGATCAACTCGTCGCCGTTGTCGGGGTATTCGGTGAGGCCGTACCCGGCGTCCCTCAGCGCGTCCAGGACTCGTACCGCCGACGCGGGCGTGTCGAGGCCGACGGCGTTGCCGACGCGCGAGTGCTTGGTCGGGTACGCGGTGAAGACGAGCGCGAGCTTCTTCTCGGGGTTCGGCTTGTGCTTCAGCCGCGCGTGCCGTACGGCGATTCCGGCGACGCGCCCGGCCCGCTCCGGGTCGGCGACGTACACGGGCACGTCGTCCGGGCCCTGCTCCTTGAAGGAGAAGGGGACGGTGACGATCCGCCCGTCGAACTCCGGGATCGCGACCTGCATCGCCGCGTCCATGGGGGAGAGGGCGGCGTCGGACTCGTCCCAGGCGGCCCGCGAGGAGGTGAGGCAAAGACCTTGCAGCACAGGGATGTTGAGCTCGGCGAGCCTGCCGATGTCCCACGACTCGTCGCCGCCCGCCGACGCCCGCGAGGCGTGCGTGCCGCCGGCCGCGAGGACGGTGGCGACCAGGGCGTCGGCCTTCGACAGCAGCTCGTACAGCTCCGCGTCCGCATCGCGCAGCGAACCGCAGTACACGGGAAGGGCGTTGGCGCCCCGCGTCTCGATGGCGTCGCACAGGGTGTCCACGAAGGCGGTGTTGCCGCTCAGCTCATGGGCCCGGTAGAAGAGCACGCCGACGGTGGGACGGCCGTCGACGAAGGGACGCTCGCCGTGGACGCCGTACTCCGGCATCTTCTGCGGCTCGACGAACCCCTCGCCCGTCAGCAGCACGGTGTCGGAGAGGAACCGGGCGAGTTCGGTGAGGTTGGCGGGCCCGCCCTCGACCAGATACCTGAGCGCTTCGGCCACCACTCCGGCCGGGACGGACGACTCGGCCATCAGCTCCGCGTCCGGTACGGCCTCGCCGCCCAGCAGCACGGTCGGGATGCCCGAGGCCTTGAGCTCGGCGAGCCCGTCCTCCCAGGCCCGTTTGCCGCCCAGCAGTCGTACGACGGCGATGTCGGCGCCGTCGAGGAGCCCGGGCAGATCCTGTTCCACATCCACCCGGGTCGGGTTGCCGATCCGGTACGAGGCACCGGAAGCGGCCCTGGCCGCCAGCAGATCGGTGTCGGCGGTCGACAACAACAACACAGTGCTCATACGGGCGCTCCCGGTGGAATGAAAGGCAGTCCTTGCGGCGCGCCCGACTCGATGAGCCGCCACAGCGCGTCCGTGTCCGCGTGCTGTTCGATCAGGTCGCCGAGCCGGTCGAGCTGCTCCTCGCGCAGCGCGGCGAACGAGGTGTCGGGCGCCGGCACGAAACGGCGGCCCGCGGCGGCGGCCACCTCGCGCAGGAACGTCCGCCGGAAACCGTCCGACTCCAGCGAGCCGTGCCAGTGCGTGCCCCAGGTCTGCCCGACCCGGCAGCCGTCCAGGAAGGGCTCTCCGCCTACGACGTCGGCGACCCCGTGGTGGATCTCGTACCCCTCGACGGGCTCGCCGAGCGCCTCGCCGACGGGCCGGGTGAGGGTCTTCTCCCGTGCGAACCGCACGCGCACGGGCAGCAGTCCGAGCCCGTCCACATGGCCCGCGCGCGACTCGACCTCGTCCTCGATGTGCTCACCGAGGATCTGGAAACCGCCGCAGATGCCGAGGACGGGCCGTCCTTCCACGGCCCTGCGGGCGAGGGCGTCCGCGAGGCCGCGCTCCCGCAGCCACTCCAGGGCCTGGACCGTCCCCCGGGTGCCGGGCACCACGACGAGGTCCGCGTCCGCGAGTTCCTCCGCCCGGTCCACGAACCGCACCACGACCCCCGGTTCGGCCGCCAGTGCGTCCACGTCCGTGAAGTTGGACATCAACGGGACGGCGCAGACGGCGACCCGGAGGATGTCCTCGCCGACGGGGGAGGACACCTCGGACTCCCGGACGGTACCCCGCAGCGACACCCGCAGTCCGTCCTCTTCGTCGATACCGAGGCCGTGCCGGTACGGCAGGACACCGTACGTACGCCGCCCGGTGAGCCCGTGGAGCATCTCCAGCCCCGGCTCGAGCAGCGACACATCGCCGCGGAACTTGTTGACGAGGAAGCCGGCGACCAACTCCTGGTCCTCGCGCGACAGCAACGCGACCGTCCCGAAGAACGAGGCGAAGACGCCCCCGCGGTCGATGTCGCCGACGACGAGCACGGGCAGTCGCGCGTTCCGGGCGATCCCCATGTTCACGATGTCGGTCCGGCGCAGATTGATCTCGGCGGGACTGCCCGCCCCCTCACAGATCACCGCGTCATACGTGCCCCGCAACTCGGCCAGACAGTCCAGCACGGTCCCGAGCAGCCGCTCCTGCCGCCCTCCGTGGTAGCCGCGCGCACTCATCTCGCCCACGGGCCTGCCCATGAGGACGACCTGACTGCTGCGGTCACTGCCCGGCTTGAGCAGCACGGGATTCATCAGCGCGGTCGGCTCCACGCGGCATGCCTGCGCCTGCATGGCCTGCGCCCGCCCGATCTCGGCACCCTCGCGCGTGACGAACGAGTTCAGCGACATGTTCTGCGCCTTGAAGGGCGCCACCTTCACGCCCTGGCGCACCAGCCACCGGCAGATCCCGGCGGTGACGACGCTCTTGCCGGCGTCGGAGGTGGTGCCGGCGACCAGCAGACCCCCACCACTCATGACGTACGCCCCCTTGTCAGCAGCCGCCCGGCGACACAGACGCCGAGCGCGAGCAGTCCGACGCGCCGGGACAGCCGTACCGCCCGCTCCACGTCGGTGACCCGGACGGCCCGCCCCGCCGACGCGTTGAGCACGGGCCGGCGCTCGACCCGGCCCCCGTAGGACAGGGTCCCGCCCAGCCGTACCCCGAGCGCCCCCGCGAACGAGGCCTCCACCGGCCCGGCGTTGGGGCTCGGATGCCGGTCAGCGTCCGCGCGCCAGGCCCGTACGGCTCCCCGCGGATCGGGACCGGCCACCGCGGCGAGTACGGCGGTCAGCCGGGCGCCCGGCCACCCGGCGAGGTCGTCGAGGCGTGCGGAAGCCCACCCGTAGCGCAGGTACTTGGGCGACCTGTGCCCGACCATGGCGTCGAGGGTGTTCACGGCCCGGAACCCGAGCAGCCCCGGCACCCCGCCGACGGCCCCCCACACCAGCGCCCCGACGACCGCGTCGGAGGTGTTCTCGGCCACCGACTCCACGACCGCCCGGGCGATCCCGTCCGCGTCGAGCGCCTGCGGATCCCGCCCGCACAGATGCGGCAGCCGCGCCCGTGCACCCTCCACATCACCGGCCTGCAGGGCACGGCCGACGGCCCGGGCCTCGCGGGCCAGCGACGTCCCGCCCACGACCGCCCAGGTGGCGACGCCGGTGAGGGCCACGGAGGCGGCGGGGGACGACCGTACGAGACGCGAGGCCGCGGTCCCGAGCGCCACCGCCGAACCGGCACACACGACGGCATGCAGCGCACCCCACCCGCGGTGGTCCCGCCACAGCATCCGCTCGACCCCACCGGCGGCCCGCCCGAACGCGGCGACCGGATGCCCCCGGCGCGGATCACCGAGGAGCAGATCGCCGAGGAGACCGAGAGCGGCGCCGTACGCGAAGACGCGATCGGCACGCATCGGCTCAGCCGATCGCGGGGTCGGGCAGAACCCGGGTACTGAACCTCAACCTCGAACGGCAGCCGAGCATCGCGATATGTCCTCACTCAGGGTGTCCACGCCCTGGTTCGACGAGACCGGCGGTGAGAGTTCCTGGCTCCCGGGGAGTTCCTTCCCCGGTCACAGTGGCGGGACCGCGCCGGATTCACACCGGGCTTCCTCTCCTGCCGCCGTACATGGCCCCGGAAGTCCACCACGGCGTCGGAAGGGGCGTCAACTTGCCTGTGACCTGCGGTGCTGGAGTGTGCTGAGGCCCACACACCGACGCGACGGGGGGGGTGGGGGAACCCATACCGACCAGCG
>NZ_JBQQCE010000463.1:0-7810 GCF_052245645.1 Streptomyces sp. KR55
TAGCGGTGGCCGGCGGCGATCTCCGCTTCGGTGAGCTCCGGCTCGTGGGCGTCCAGGTGCACCTGGTCGGGATAGATGCGGATGCGCAGTTCGCTCCCGTTGGCGAAGAAGCGGGTCTCCAGGCGCACCGGCAGCAGGCAGATCGGCAACCGGCCGTCGAGGGTGGCCACGAATGTCGCCGGGTCGCTGCGGCCGATGGCCCGATCCGACAGCTCGCGCAGGTCGAGCAGGAGCTCCGCGTGGGTACGGCTGAGCGCCGCGTGCTCCTCGAGCAGCTCCGCCACCTGTGCCTGTGCCGCCTGCACCCGGGTGGCCGACGCGCCGGCAGCGACCAGCCGCGCCTGCTCCGCCCGGGCCTCGGCCAGCCGGTCCTCGGTCGCACGCTGGCGGTCGGCGGCCTGGTCCAGGCGGTCCCGTACGGCGGCGAACACGGCGGTGTCGATCTGCGGTGGGGGCACGGTGGCCGACCTCCTAGTTGCGTGGGAGTAGCTGGCCGCTGCGCACGGCCACCCGGACCGGCTTCTGCAGTGTGATGGCCGCGAGGTGCGCGGCGTTGGCGGCGAAGGTGACGCCGCCGCGGGTGGCGCCGGCAAGTGGGTTCCCGGCGATGAGCAGGTGCGAACCGGGCTCGGTCGCAGTGTGTTGCCAGGTGGCGTCCGGCCAGACGCCGATCGGGCCGGGCGTGGTGTCGGCTGGGCTTTCGTCGAAACCGAACCGCGGTTCGGTGGGCTGCTCCTGGAGGACGAAGAACCAGCCGTCGCCCTCCATGTCGGCCTCGGTCAGTGGGAAGCCGAAGAACGTGACGTCGGGGTCGAACCGGCCGCCAAACACCGGACGGACGACGTCGCCCGGGCCGGGCGGGTCCTTCAGGTCGAGGCCCGATGCCCGCCACGCGACCACTGACGTGTTCGGATAACGCCGGAGCAGGTCGCCGCGCACCAGGAGTACCAACTGGCCGTCCCCGCCACTGCGGGCGTTGCGGCCCAGTGTCGTGTCGGTGGCCCAGGTGTGGATCGGAGGGATGTCGGATCGGCCGTCGTACCAGCCCCAGAAGTGCCGGAACGGTGTGCCGCGGCGGTCCGTGGGGTACTCCCGCCACAGTAGCTCGCGGTTCATCTCATGGTTCATGCCGATCAAGAACGCCTCGACGAATCTCGGGTTGGTCTCCAGCAGAGTGATCGTGTTGAGGGGAATGGCGTCGATGCCGGGCAGGAAGCGGTCCGGGCCGTAGCGTGCCAGCAGTTGGTACACCGGCACCGGCAGTTCCGGGAAGGCCAGCACCCGGTCGGCCGTGTGACTGACGACCAGCCGGTCGTCAGCCACGGCGAGCAGTGACGTCCCGGCGACGGACAGCATGGTGGCCAGTCGGCGGGGCACGATCGTCGCCGGGTCAGTCGCCGCCAGAACGGCCGTCTTGGCGTCGGTGACCGCGAAGGGTACGGCAGTCCGGGTCGGGACCGCGGGCGCCGGTGACACCGCCTGGGGGATCCGGTTCCAGGCCGACTCGAAGCGCGAGATCACCGCGAGGTCGCGCATCGGCGTCGGCAGCGTCTTGGTCGGTGTTGCCGACGCCGGAGGCTGTGGGACGCCGCCGACCGGAGGACGGCCCGTCACGGTCACTGGCGGTGCGGTCCCGGGGCGCCGCACGGGCGCGAGCGCACCTGCCGGCAGGTCACCGATGGCCGCGGCCACGGTGGCGGTGTCCGCGCGCAACAACGACGGCGCCACCCTGCCCACCGGTACCGATGGCGTCGCGACCGGGGTGCGAACGACTAGCTGTCCCCGGCCGTCCACGTCGAGTCCCGCGACCCGCGGGCGTGCCCCGGTCAGATCGAGCAGCAGCGCTGGCGCCTCCGGGTTGGCAGCGACTCCGTCCCGGATAGCGGCCAGGACCGCGGCCAGCGACGCGTCCCCGAGCACGCTGCCGCCGCCGCGGGTGGGCGCGGCGTCAACAGCCCGGTCAGCCGTAGGTCGTCGCGGGGCCGAACCGACCCGGTCGACATTCCCTCGCCCAGCCCGGCGACGGTGCGGGCCACCGCCCGGTACCGTGCCCGTCCGTCGCGGAGCACGTCGGCGGGCAGGCTCAGCGGCACCCCGATCCGGGCCATGTCGACCAGGCCGCTGCCCGATCCCGGGATGGTGAGTTCCTCCAGGCCGGCGGCACCGGCCAGGCCGTCGCGGTCGACCAGGTTGGGGTCGACCACGCCGTCGGCGCGGGCCATCCGGGCGACGAGCGTCATGGGCGCCGCGGCGCCGCCGGCGGTCAGCGGACGCCCGGCCCGCCGCGCCGCCCGGCGCAGCAGCGGCTGCCGGCCGCCCAGCAGCCGGCGCAGCGCCGGGTCGGCAGCCGCGTCCGGCAGGCTGGTGCGCTGCACTGTCGCCGTCACGGTCAGCTCGTCGAGCAGCGCTCGTGTGCCCATCGGGGCGGCGAGCTGCAGGAACCGGTGCGCGGGCAGCGGCCGCAGATGACGCTCGTGCAGTCGGCGTGCGACCTCGAGGGCGAGCCGGCCTCGGTTGAGCAGGTCGTTGGCGGGGTTGAGCTGACCGACCTGCTCCCAGGCGGCGTTCATCAGCTCTTCCTGGTTGCGGCGCACCACCTCGGTGGCCAGCCCGGCGGCGGTCCGGCACCTCGGGTCGAGGTTCAGCTCGGTGAACCACCCGCCGTCGACCGCGGGCACCCGGTGGCGCTGGACGTGCCATCCGCCGTACAGCGGCGGGCCCAGGATCGGCGTCTGCGGGGTGGTGCCGGCCTCGGCGAAGTCGGCGGGCGCGTTGAGGGCCTGCCGCAGCCCGTCCTGCAGGCTCTGGTCGACCTCGCTCAACGTGCCCGAGTCGCGGCTCGGAGCGCGCAGCGCACCGTCCATGTCGAGGGTGGCGCCTGGCTGCCCGTCGGCGATCTCCGGCAGCTCGGGGCCGCCGTGGCCGACGTGCATCGGGGCGGAGCCGACTGTCGGCGGGCACACGAACGGGTCGAGCCGCTTGGCCAGTTCCTCGAAGTCGCCCTCCGGGCCGGTTGCGAACTCCCAGTGGAAGTACACCGGCAGTACCAGGTCGGTCGGCGCGGTGACATCCCACGCCGGGCCGATGGTCGGCGCGGCCCCGTCCACGGCCGGGGCCGGTGCCTCGCCGGTGAGGCCGCGCGCCACGCCGGCGTCGAACGCGGGCACCAGACACGCGACGTACCGGTGTCCCGCCTCCAGACGGCGCGGACACACCAGCCGCGAGACATTGAGGTCGGGAGCGGCGTCGAGCGCGGCCGAGGTGACCGGACCGCTCGCCGCATCGGTGGCCACTTGGGTATGCGCCCATGCCCACGACTCCCGCAGGTCCGGCAGCTCGTCGGCGACCGCGGCGCTGGTGAGCTCGATGACCGGCAGAGGCCCGCGCCGGCCGCTCAAGCTGGTCATGTGCGGCGGTTCGACGACGGCGCGGTCCAGGCACACCAGCACCAGCCAGGGCCGCAGCCGCTGGTTGGTTCCAGGGGCGGCCGGGGTGAACAGCCACGGGAAGTCGGACGGGTCGAACTCGATGGCCGGCAGGTAATTGGGCTCCACGTCGCTGCTGTGCGGCCGGGGGTCGGTGCGCACGATCAGGTGGGTGTCGATGCCCAGCACGTCGCCTGGGCCGTACAACGCCAGGTTCATCGACGCCAGCCCGGCGCCGGTCACGGTCACGCCGACCGACACTGCGGCCCGTTCCGGGAGCGGGCTCCCGTCGGCCGGGTCTGGCCCGCCCACCTCGGCGGCCAGGCCGCGGCGGGTCCAGGGAAGGAAGCGGTACTGCGCCACCTCGGCCATGTCGGCTCAGCCTCCCTCGAAGGCTTCGATGAGCTGAACGTCGCGGGCTAGACCCTGGTCGGCCAGCGTCTGCTCAGCGACGGCGGTGGCGAACCGGGCCACTCCGGTGAAGTCCATCGCCCGGCCGAGGTCGGACCGGCTCGCCGCAGCCAGTGGGGCCTCGGTCACGGTGATGACGACCGGCGAAGCCGGGCGCATGGCCTCGGTCCTGCTGCGCAGCGACTGGGCGGCGGCGCCCTGCCGTGCGAACACCTGCAGGTCCTCCTGGGTGATGGCGGCGGTCACCTTGGCCAGCCGCAGGACGTTGCGGTCCCGTTCCGGTTCGCGGTCCAGGTAGTGGGTCTCGTACCGCAGATCGCCCTTCACCTCGCCGAGTTCGCCGGTGGGTACGGTGTACGCCTCGGTGCCCACCGCGATGCCGGCGGTGAACCGCTCGAACGAGGGGGCGGTGAGCTTCTGCTCCTCGGTCATGTCGACGAAGTGCGCGCGGGTGAACGACTCGGTGACCGTCGGCGGGGAGGTCAGGGTCTGCGTGCCGATCGTGACGCTCTCGATGTTGAGCCGGTTGGGGCCCTTGAGCCGAGCGTTGCCGAACTTCTCCAGGGTGAGCCCGAGCGGTGCCACCCGTTCGATCGCGGTGAGGCTGCCGAGGGGATGGGCGAGCAGCCCGTCGACGCCGGCGATCGGGCCGAGGCTGACCATGCCCTTGCCCCCGGCCGGCAGTTGCGCGCTCCAGTTGCCCGGATTCTGCAGCGCCTGCCGCACCAGCGCGGCTGCGTCGACCTCGATGGCCGGGGTCTCCGGTGCGGAGCCGATGCTCTCGTCGAAGGACTTGTCGATGTCCCAGAACAGGATGGAGAACGTCACCGTGCCGGTGATCCGCCACAGGCCCGGGCCGGACAGCGTGCCCTTGAAGTCCACCGAGGCCAGACTGCGTCCCCTGAACTTCACCGACACACCGGCCTTCAGGTCCACCTCGAAGTGGAAGGTCGGTTCAAAGAAGAAGATGGCGTCGAAGCCGAGCCGCCCGTCGATCGACAGCGGCCCGAACTTGGCCTGGGCGCGCAGCGAGGCGCCGGTCTGCACGGTAGAGGCCGCGACGGCGAAGTAGCCCTCGATGGCGATCTTCACCGGGCCGATGCTGAAGCCCACGGCAAGCCGGTCGATCGGGGCCGGGGTGCCGGTGGGGATGTCCTTGAACCGGGGGTGGAAGCCACCGGCAGCGAGGACGAAACTGGGCTGCTCTCCGAAGTCCGCCTGTACGACCAGCATGCCCGACAGCGTGATCTCGGCGACCTTGGAGTCGCGTAGCCGGGCCACGAAGCCGATCCGCTTCGACACCGCGTCGTAATAGCCGAGGATGTCCACGAGCAGCTTGAGCAGCGGCGGCGTACCCGTGGCCTCCGGCAGCATCTGCACCCGCAGCTGGCCGATCAGCACCAGCCGGCTGAAACCGACCGGCGCATTGCCTGGCGGCAGCACGTTGTCGAGCTGGACGATGATCCCCAGCCGCAGCGTCACAGTCGCCGGCGTGCCCCAGCCCAGCTCCAGCATCGGGCCAAACGTCACCGCGCCCGGAGTCACCGGGAAGACGGTGCGCAGCCGGTTGATGATCCGCGGCGCGTCCCCGACCGGGTCCTTGGGGAACAGGATGTCGTCCAGCACCCCGTCGCGCATGCCGCTGGTGAGCGCGTCGATGCTCACCCCGTGGTGCAGGCCGATCATGCCGCCGACGCCGGTGAGGGTGAAACCGAACGACAGCTGGATGGGCGCGAACTGCCCGTACACCATCAGCAGCAGCGCCCACCCCTGGGACCCGTCGGGCATCGGCACCCGGGTCGACAGGATGCCGATCGCCTTGACCGAAACCGGCCCGACGGCCAGCTCCAGCGCCCCGGCGTACTCCCCTCGCGCCGGGTCGATGAACAGGTAGCCGCCGCCCTTGACCACGCCGACGTCGATGGCCAGCCCGATGCCGTTGGGCGGCTTGAAGCCCAGCGAGGCGTCGAGCACGCCAAGGTTGCCGTCGCGCACCGCGACGTCGGCCTGCATCCCGATCCGGTCCACAGTGGCCGCAAACGGGCCGAGGCGCAGCGAGAACGCCCCGGACAACTCGACAGTGAGGTCGCGTCCGGTACGGCTCGGGCCGAGCGCCACATCGAGGTGGTGCACGGTGAACACGCCGAACAACGAGGCGTTGACCGGCAAGGTGGCCTGGGCCTGGGTGCCCCCTTCGACGCGCAGGCCGTTCGCGGTGTCGGCGGTGAACACCAGGCCGAACTCGACCTTGAGCTGCCCGCCGGGCAGCTGGGCGAGTAGCCCGTCGCCCTGGGAAAGGTCGACGACGAGCGCGGCCTTCTCCATGCCGAGCCGGAAGACGGCCCGGTCCGCGCCGATCTCCACGCCGATGAGCAGCTTCTCCACGTCGAGGCGGGTGCCCTGCGCGTCGCCGATCCGGAACGCCAGCTGCCCGGCCTTGGCGCGCACCGCATCCAGCCGGACGAACCCCGACGGGTCGCCGCCGGCCTGGAACGGCAGCGGGGAGCCGCCGAAGGGTACGAGCACGTCAAAGGCCGCGGTCGCGCCAGTCTTGAACCGGTATGTGGTGTCGCCATCGGTGTGCTCGGCGGACAGTCCCCCGCCGAAGCTGAGGAACAGCGCTGGCCCGCGGTGCTCGCGCGGCAACCCGAGCAGCGTCAGTGACAGCCGGGCGGACACGTCCCCGGGCGGCCCGATCAGCAGCGTGACGGCCCGGGCGGAGACCTGGTCGGCCAGCGGGGTGGCCGACGCCGGGTCGGGGTCCCAGCCGTAGTAGGCCTCGTACGCCTCGCGGGCTTCCAGGCCCAGCTTGCAGGCCACCGCCTCAAGAACGGTGATGATCAGCCACGACAGCGCGGTGAGCCGCTGCAGCACCACCTCACCGCTGCCCGGGGATGGCGGCTCGCCCTTGAGCAGGCCGACGACCAACGCGGGGTCGAACTCCTCGACGGCCTCCGGGTCCTCGGTCACCAACAGACCCAGCTTGCTCAGCCCGTACAGGAGCGGCGAGCGCACCCGCACGGTCTCGATGCTCATGATCCGGAGCAGCAGGTACGCGACGTCCCAGCCGGTCGCCTGCTCGTCCTGCAGCGCCGTGCCGAGGTCCTTGAACGCCGCGATAACGTCGAGGAGCTCCTCCACGGTGTCCGCGAACGACTCCTTGTCCGGATCCAGACCGGCCGCGAACTGCTGGAACTCGGCCTTCTTCGCCTCGGGGATGCTCGCCCCCGGGGCCAGCCCGAGGTCCTCGCGGATCATCTCCGCGATCTCGGGGTCCCCGAGGTTCTCCTGCACCCAGTCGGCGGCCTCTTTAAACCACTTGATGAGCTCCTCGAAGGCGTTCGGCGGTTGGGTCATCGCGTCTCCAGCTCGGGCCGGGGCTCGGTGGTGGGAGCCAGCGAGATGTCGTGCATCGTGTTGTCGCTGCACGTCGTCGAGTCGGGCGCATCTTTGGACAACAGCGTGTGCACCACGTGCAGGGCGCCGTCGGAGCCACCAGTGACCGACACCAGCCCGATGTTGTTGGTGAAGACCATCTGCCGCAGGTGCTCGAAGTGGGTGAACGCGACCTGCGCGTGTCGGGCCGCCACCCGGCGGTACCCGGCGACCGGGTCGGCCGGGTCAAGTTCCTCGGACAACGTGGGCTGGCGCAGCGCCACCGGCCGCGCCGTCTCCGGCCGCTGATCGCGCTGCAGGCTGAGCCGCCAACGCCAGTCGGGCGGCTTGTCGGCCGGAAGCGTCGCGCCAGCTGGCCACAGCCGGGCCGGCACCAAGGCCGGCGACCGGCGCATCCGGGCCCGCCGCCCCGACCCGATGTGCTGGCCGTCGGGGACGACGATCGACGCGGCGCCCTTCCAGGCCAGCCGCTCCGGCCGCGGGTCGCTCTCGTACCGCTGCAGCAGCGCGGAGCTGCGCAGCACCGCCTGCACCTCATCGCGGAAGCTATTCCGCGACGGGCTGGCGGTGAGCTGCAC
>NZ_JBQQCE010000464.1:0-7801 GCF_052245645.1 Streptomyces sp. KR55
GGCCGTGGCATCTCGACGTCGGGGTCCAGCCACAGCTCGCTCATCGTCTCGTCGGCGACGAGCACGGTGCCCGCCGAGCGGGCCGCCTCCACCAGCCGCCGCCGCTGGTCCTCGTCGGCGAGCGCCCCGGTCGGGTTGTGGAAGTCGGCGACGACGTAGGCGATCCGCGGCGCGGCCTCCCGCAGCACCTGCCGCCAGCGGTCCAGGTCCCACCCGGCGAGCCCCTCGGCCATCGCGACGGGCACGAGCCGGGCGCCGGCCTCCCGCATCAGCTGCAGGATGTTCGCGTACGACGGCGACTCGACGGCGATGCGCTCACCACGCCCGCCGAAGAGGTGGCAGATGGCGTCGATGGCGCCCATCGCGCCGGTCGTCACCATGATCTGTTCGGGCATGGTGGGGATCCCGCGCGCGGTGTAACGGTCGGCGATCATCGCGCGCAGTGCGGGCAGTCCGGCCGGGTAGTCGCCGTGCGTGCGTGCGTAGGGCGGCAGCTCCTCCAGGGCGCCCTGGACGGCGCGGGTGAGCCAGGGTTCCGGCGCGGGCAGTGCCGCGCAGCCAAGGTCAATCATCGAACCGAGTGCCTCGGGCGGCAGCGGTTCCAGGCCGCGCGCGGGGATCGGATTTCCGGCCGGTACGGCGGTCCAGCTGCCGGCGCCGCGCCGCGACTCCAGGAATCCCTCGGTGCGCAGCGCCTCGTAGGCGGCGGCGACCGTCGTACGGCTGACGGACAGCGCGAGGGCGAGCTCCCGCTCGGCGGGCAGCCGGGCGGCCACCGGCACCCGCCCCTCGAGCACCAGCAGGCGGATGCCGTCGGCGAGCGCGCGATAGGCCGGCGGACGGCGCGACCCCGGGCCCGCCGGGCGGTCCTGCTGCGACTTGAGCAGCCGGGCGAGCTGCGCCGCCCCCACCGCCGAGGTCCACTGAGCCATGCGTACCAGTCCACCTTCCCCGAATTGGCCATGGATGGCGTTACTTCCCAAGCCACAGAGTGTCATGCATCAGGCCACTACCACCACCAGGGGGGCACGTCTTGTCCACGCAGGGGCATCTCATACGTCGGTTGACCCAGCTCTACGCCGGCCTCGCGCTGTACGGTGCGAGCTCCGCGCTCCTGGTGAAGTCCGGCCTCGGCCTGGAGCCCTGGAACGTGCTGCACCAGGGACTGGCCGAGCGCACGGGCCTGAGCATCGGGACGGTGCTGATCATCGTGGGGGCGGCCGTCCTCCTGTTGTGGATCCCGCTGCGCCAGCGTCCCGGCCTCGGCACGGTCTCCAACGTCTTCGTGATCGGCGTCGTCATGGACGGCACGCTGGCGGTGGTGCCCCAGGCGCACACCCTGGCCGTGCAGGTTCCGTTGATGCTGGCGGGCGTCGCTCTCAACGGCGTCGCCACCGGCCTCTATATCGCCGCGCGGTTCGGTCCCGGTCCGCGCGACGGGCTCATGACGGGGCTGCACCGGCGCACCGGCCGCTCGATCCGGCTGATCCGGACCGCCGTCGAGGTCGCGGTCGTGGTGACCGGCTTCGCGCTGGGCGGCACCATCGGTGTCGGCACGCTGCTGTACGCGGTGTCGATCGGCCCGCTCGCCCAGCTGTTCCTGCGGGTGTTCGCCGTCCCCTCGGCATCCGGCGTCAGTACCGTCGTTGCCACCGGTCAACCCCGGCGCGCGATACTGCGTCCGTGAGCACGCGCATACGCCACCCCTTCCTGGACCATCCCGGCCCGATCGCCTTCGCCCACCGGGGCGGGGCGGCGGACGGCCTGGAGAACACCGTGCTGCAGTTCCGCCGCGCGGTCGAGGCGGGTTACCGGTACATCGAGACCGACGTCCACGCCACGCGGGACGGCCGGATCGTCGCCTTCCACGATGCGACGCTGGACCGGGTGACCGACGGGGCGGGCCGGATCGCCGACCTGCCCTGGGACGACGTACGGCACGCGCGCGTGGCGGGCCGGGAACCGGTGCCGCTGCTCGAGGAGCTCCTGGAGACCTTCCCCGACGTGCGCTGGAACATCGACCTCAAGGCGGAGTCGAGCCTCCACCCCTTCCTGGAGCTGATCGAGCGCACCGACGCCTGGGACCGGATCTGCGTGGGCTCCTTCTCCGAGGCCCGCGTGGTCCGCGCCCAGCGCCTGGCCGGACCGCGCCTGGCGACCTCGTACGGCACGCGGGGCGTGCTCAATCTGCGGCTGCGCTCCTGGGGCGTGCCGGCCGTGCTGCGCCGCTCGGCGGTCGCCGCCCAGGTGCCCGAGTCACAGTCCGGCATCCAGGTCGTGGACCGCCGCTTCGTTCGGACCGCCCACGCGCACGGACTGCATGTGCACGTGTGGACGATCAACGAACCGGAGCAGATGCACCGGCTTCTGGACCTCGGCGTCGATGGCATCATGACCGATCACATCGACACGTTGCGCAAGGTCATGGAGGACCGGGGCGTCTGGGTCTGACACCCCGGCCGACCCCCGCGCACGGCACCTTCTCGGGGAAGCGAGGGCACGGGTGGGCACCGAGACCGTGCGGACACCGGAGGCGGACGAGGCCGCTGGGCGGCGGCGCGAGCAGCGCGGCTGGTACTTCTACGACTGGGCGTGCTCCGTCTACTCGACGAGCGTGCTCACCGTGTTCCTGGGCCCCTATCTGACCACGGTCGCCGAGTCCGCCGCGGACGCCGACGGCTTCGTCCATCCGCTGGGGATCCCGGTGCGTGCCGGTTCCTTCTTCGCCTACTCGGTGTCCCTGTCGGTGATCGTGGCCGTCGTGGTGATGCCCCTGGTGGGCGCGGCCGCCGACCGCACCGGACGCAAGAAGCCCCTCCTGGGTGCCGCCGCGTATCTGGGGGCGGCGGCGACGGCGGGCATGTTCTTCCTGGACGGCGACCGCTATCTGCTCGGCGGCGCACTGCTGGTCGTCGCGAACGCGGCGCAGTCCGTGGCGATGATGCTCTACAACTCCTACCTGCCGCAGATCGCCCCGCCCGAGGAACGCGACGCGGTCTCCTCCCGGGGCTGGGCCTTCGGTTATGCGGCCGGAGCGCTGGTTCTGGTCGCGAACCTGGTCCTCTACCTCGCCCACGACGCCTTCGGCGTCTCCGAAGCCATGGCCGTGCGCATCTGCCTGGCGTCGGCCGGCCTGTGGTGGGGCGCGTTCGCGCTCATTCCGCTCCGGCGTCTGCGCGACCGCCGCGGGGCGCGGCGGGAGGCGTCCGTGACCGGCTGGCGGCAGCTCGCCGCCACCGTCCGCGACATGCGCCGCCACCCGCTGACGCTGTCCTTCCTGCTGGCGTACCTCATCTACAACGACGGCATCCAGACGGTGATCACCCAGGCGTCGGTCTACGGCTCCGAGGAGCTGGACCTCGGACAGTCCACACTCATCGGCGCCATCCTGCTCGTGCAGGTGCTCGCGGTGTTCGGCGCGCTGGCGCTGGGCCGGCTGGCCCGTCGGTACGGCGCGAAGCGCACGATCCTCGGTTCACTGATCGCCTGGACGCTGACCCTGGCCGCCGGCTACTTCCTCCCGGCCGGGGCGCCGGTCTGGTTCTTCGTGCTGGCGGCCGGGATCGGGCTCGTCCTCGGCGGCAGCCAGGCACTGTCCCGTTCGCTGTTCTCCCATCTGGTCCCGGCCGGCAAGGAGGCCGAGTACTTCTCGGCGTACGAGCTGAGCGACCGCGGAATGAGCTGGCTCGGCCCGCTGCTGTTCGGTCTGACCTACCAGCTGACCGGAAGCTATCGGGACGCGATCATCTCGCTGGTGGCCTTCTTCGTCCTCGGGTTCGTGCTGCTCGCGAGGGTTCCGGTACGGCGTGCGATCGGCGAGGCCGGGAACCCGGTTCCGGACAGGATTTAGCGCTCACAGCGAAAGGGCTGTAGTGTACGCGTTTGGCCTGCCAGGCGTACCGTTACTGCGCGTCAAAGAAGCCGAAACGCTGGGTGACATCTACTGCAAGATGTGACAAACCGGGCGCCGGTGGGTACAACATGGGCGGCTACGACGGCGACGCATGACCCGGAACGGGACTCCGAACGGGAATCTTTACCGCCGACCGGACGTTGACCGGATGACGACGACAGCGACACCTGTCCTGTGGGCGACAAGCCCGGGAGGCACGATTCATGAGTGAGCGAGCTCTTCGCGGCACGCGCCTCGTGGTGACCAGCTACGAGACGGACCGCGGCATCGACCTGGCCCCGCGCCAGGCCGTGGAGTACGCATGCGAGAAGGGGCACCGCTTCGAGATGCCCTTCTCGGTCGAGGCGGAGATCCCGCCGGAGTGGGAGTGCAAGGTCTGCGGTGCCCAGGCACTCCTTGTGGACGGCGAGGGTCCGGAGGAGAAGAAGGCCAAGCCGGCGCGTACGCATTGGGACATGCTGATGGAGCGGCGCACGCGTGAGGAGCTCGAAGAGGTCCTCGAAGAGCGTCTCGCCGTTCTGCGTTCCGGCGCAATGAACATCGCGGTGCATCCCCGAGACAGCCGCAAGTCCGCGTAGTCCCTGCGGGGCTCGGACCGGGGGTTCAGCGTGCGCCAATGACCGCGGGCGCCGTACGTGAGGTTGACGTACGGCGCCCGCGGTCTTGTGTGCGACGGTCGCGTCCCTGCGCTCAGCGCGTCAGCGGAGGGCGAGGTTCCTGCGGGGTCTCCCCGGGCTCGTCCCTGATGACCTCACCCTGCACGACCTTGCCGTCCGGGCGGTGCATGCGGGCCTGCTGAAAGGCGTCGCCGAGGCTACCGGGTGCGGCGCGGCGGAGTCGGCGGTCCACTGTGCGCTCCGCGTACCGGCTGAGGGCCTTCTGGACCGGCTGAATCAGCAGGAGCAGGCCTACCCCGTCCGAGATCAGACCGGGAAGCATCAGAAGCAGGCCGCCCAGCATCATCAGGCCGTTGCCGCCGCCGCTCGATGGCGCACCACCGCGCTGAAGTGCCTCGTTCAGGTTCTGGAAGGCGCGCCGGCCTGCCCGCTTGATGACCACCGTACCGAGCACCAACCCGGCGAGCAGCAGCAGGAAGACCGTGAGCCCGCCCGCCCAGTCGGCGACCACGGTCAGCAGCCAGATCTCCAGTACCAGCCACGCGGCGATACCCAGCGGAAGGAGGGTGCGCAGCCGTGAGCGCCGGGGCCGCGTGGAGTAGGGAGGGGTCGAAGCGCCAGTCGTCATGACTCCAGTGTGCCTGGGCCCGGCTCAGCGCGGGATAAACCCCTACGACTGCGGCGGCCGTCCCCGGCCCAGGATCTTGCCGACCCGCTCCCCCACGCCCCATGTGGTGACGCGCCACAGCGCCTCGACGAGGATGTCGCGGCTCATCTTGGAGTCGCCCAGCTCGCGCTCGACAAAGGTGATCGGCACCTCGACGACGTGGTAGCCGGCCTTCACGGCACGGCGGGCCAGGTCGACCTGGAAGCAGTAGCCCTGGGAGGCGACGTCGCCGAGGCCGAGGCCCTCCAGGGTCTCGCGGCGGAAGGCACGGTAGCCGCCGGTGACGTCGCGGATCGGCACGTCCAGCAGCACACGTGAGTAGAGGCTGCCGCCACGGGAGATGAACTCGCGGCTCCTGGGCCAGTTCACGACCCGGCCGCCGGGCACCCAGCGCGAGCCGAGCACCAGGTCGGCACCCTTGAGCGCGGTCAGCAGCCGGGGCAGCTCCTCGGGCTGGTGGGAGCCGTCGGCGTCCATTTCGATCAGTACGCCGTATCCGTTCTCCATACCCCAGCGGAAGCCCGCGAGATAGGCGGCGCCGAGGCCCTCCTTGCCCTTGCGGTGCAGGACCCGGACGTGGTCGTCGCCGGCGGCCAGCTCGTCGGCGAGCTTTCCGGTGCCGTCGGGGCTGTTGTCGTCGGCCACGAGGACGTGCGCCTCGGGAACCGCGTTGCGCACCCGGCCGACGATGCTCTTGATGTTCTCCGCCTCGTTGTAGGTCGGAATGATCACCAAGGCGGTGCCGAGCGGGCCGAAGCGCCTCCCCCGGGCCTCTGCCGCGCGGGTCCCCTCGCCGTCGTTCACTGCTGCCCCTTCATGTCCGTCGCAGACGTCCACCATAGTGGCCGCAGCCTGCGCGGACGTGAACAGGACGGTCGTAAGGCGGTGTCGATTCCGCAGGAGCGGGGTAAGGATGCATTTTTGGCCCTCTGTGCGAGGCGCGCTGCGGATGGGGGCCCGGCGCCCTTCGGGCCGACCTGGGACCCGCCGGCTGCGGATCGACCTGAAGCCGTTGTCTACTGAGCTCCCGGACCCCACCCTGGTCACACCCTTCCCCCGAGCTGTCGACTTCGCTCAGGCAGGGACGGACCCCCGTCCGGCCGGACGGCTCCCCAGCCGCGGCGCGGTCGCTGAGCCTGGCTCCCAGTGACGGTGCCCCGGTGCGGTACACCGTCCCTGACCCAGCGGTGCCGCGACACGTACGCGGACGTTCGCCGGTCGGGCGTCCCGTGGTGGACCCGGCCGAACCTACCGGCCCCGGGCCGCGGCCTGTCAACAGCCGTGTGAGCTACGGGGGTTCCCACCATGCCCAGGTCGGCCCCCTGGACACGCAGGTCGCGCAACGGCGCGGCGGGCGGTGAGGCCCCCCGCACCACCCCGGGAGATCACTCGCCCGGCCGTACGAACACCGTCCGTCCACCCACCACGGTGCGCAGGCAGACGGGCAGGTCGGAGCCCGGGGTCAGGTCGGGCAGGCCGGGGGTGCCGGAGCGGGGGTCGGTCGACCAGCGCGCGACCCGGTCGTCGGGCGCCTGGACGACCAGCTCACCGGTGCGCCACACGGCGTAGTCCGCGGGCGCGCCCGGCACCAGGACGCCCGCGTCGTCGCGTCCGGTCGCCCGCCAGCCGCCGCGCGTGTGCGCCGTGAACGCGGCGCGTACGGAGACCCGGTGCTCGGGCGTGCGATGGAAGGCGGCGGCCCGGACGGTGCCCCACGGGTCGAGGGGCGTGACCGGGCTGTCGGAACCGAGGGCGAGCGGGACGCCGGCGCGCAGCAGCGCGGCGAAGGGGTTCAGCGTGCGGGCACGCTCCACTCCGAGGCGCTGGGCGTACATGCCCTCGTCGCCGCCCCACAGCGCGTCGAAGGCCGGCTGCACGGACGCCGTCAGGCCGAGCTCGGCGAAGGCCGCGATGGTGTCGGGGGTGAGCATCTCGGCGTGTTCGACGCGGTGGCGGGCGGCACGGATCCGGGCGAGGCCGACCTTCTCGGCGGCAGCGCGGACGCCCTCGACGAGGGTGGTCAGGGCGGCGTCGCCGATCGCGTGGAAGCCCGCCTGGAGGCCCGCCTCGGCGCAGGCGACGACATGGGCGGCGACGGCTGCCGCGTCGAGGTAGGCGGTGCCGGTGTGGCCGGCGTCGGCGTACGGCTCGTGCAGGCAGGCCGTGTGGGAGCCGAGGGCGCCGTCGACGAACAGATCCCCGGCGGCGCCGGCCGCGCCCAGCTCGCGCGCCTTCTCGACGTCCCGCTCGGCCCAGTAGCCGACGACCCGCGGCCCCGGCTCCTCGGCGGCGAGCCGCAGCAGCCCCGTGAAGTCGTCCTCGGAGGAGATATCCGGCCCGGCGCACTCGTGGACCGAGCCGATGCCGAGGGACGCGGCGTGGGCGAGGGCGGCGCGCTGGGCCTCGGTGCGCTGGGCCGGGGTGACGGCGGCGAACGCGGCGGCGCGTACGGCGTGATGGGCGTCGCGGGTGAGGGGACCGTCCTCCCGCTCGAGGCCTGGAACGAGGTCGAGCAGGGCGGTGGTGACGACCGCCGAGTGCACGTCGATCCGGCTGAGGTAGAGGGGACGGCCGCCGGTGGCCTCGTCGAGCTCCGCGCGGGTC